>JAGVVH010000095.1:1169-2579 GCA_019135895.1 Bacteroidota bacterium
GTTTATTAGTTGTCGTTTTTTTTGCGATATTGCCCGATCTGTAGATTCTTTTACTACATGGGGATCTGATTATTACAGTATGTATTTTATAGAGCTTAGATTATCGGCTAATGCAGACTTTAAAGAAGATCGCGTATTTATTAATGTTGACTTATTCTGCAATAAGATTAAACTATATAAATACATGAAGCAATATTGGGATAAAGTCTCTATCGTTGGTGATTATTTATTAATTCAAGTTATAATATAAAACTAAAACACATGAAAACAGAAAATGCACAAAGAACTCCGAAGGAATCGGCTCATGCAGTAAGGATTGCAATTGAGGCCATAAATCCAGTGTTGAAAGATTATAGAGAAAGGGCGGCCCCAGTAATTAGGGAATTAGCACAATTGAAATCAAGTGCCAGTAGCCTAAAAAAGGAAATTATTAAAATTGAAGCTGAAATCGGAAGTATGATAAAATATATGGAAGCTGAAATGATAAGATGTAAAAAGGGGGTAATTAGTCGCGTGTCATCAGAACTAAAGACGAACGAAAAACATATTAATACGGTGGGAGGGTACGAAAAGCACTTAGACAATGATGAAGAAGATGATAACGAGTAAATAGGGTTAATATTGGGTGAATCAGAGGTCAGAAATGGCCTCTTTTTTTATGCCCATTATTTTAAACGTGATAATTATCATATCAGAACACGACGAAAATCATTGTAAAATAATTTTTTTTGTGTAAAAGAAAATTGTATAACTTTACATCAAATAATTTCAACAATGGCAAAGGAAAAGATTAAATGTGTAGTTCGGGGTAAGATACTCGAACTGTCTCCTACTGCTTACGAAATGGCAAAGGAATATTTCGGGGCTGCAAAGGTATCTGATCTGAACATCTCTAAGCCTATTGAACTGAGCAAACCGATTCTGAACATCTCTAAGCCGATTGAACTCTCAAAGCCTATTCTGATTCCGAAGATTAACGTAAAGGTTGAGAAGCCCGAAGAACTGACCCGCAAAGAACCTGAGTTTGAAAATAGGATTGCTGAAGCTCCTGAAGTTGAGATGACGGTAACTGGGTTAGTGAATGATGACCTGACTACACCTACGAAGAAAGTAACCAAGCCCAGGACTAAGAAGAAATGAAGGAGATCACATCCAAACGGACAAAGGCCACGCAGTTCATCACCGATGAAGAATGGGATTGGCTGAAGGAACACGGCAAGGCCAAGAATTTCACAATGAAAGAAATGGTCATCATTAAGAAGCCCGTTATCAACAAAGAAATACTGATGCCGGAAGTACAAACCAAAAAGAATAAAAAATGACTGAAGCTGAACAGAAAAAGCTCAATGGGTTTTTGTCCAAAACCTTAAAAATGGACGACGAGGAATTGGCCAGCCTTTACAACGAGGC
>JAGVVH010000442.1 GCA_019135895.1 Bacteroidota bacterium
GGGTTATTATATGAATCTTGTATAATAATGCCCAGCGGTCTTGGTTTAAATTTATTTGAGATTGATGAGTGATCCTTGGACGCATCAACTCTGCCAAGATTGTTAACAATAAGAGTATCGATATTATCAACATCTTCTGTTAAAATTTTACAAGTCTGATTATAATCTATTAACATACTGATTTATCCTAAGTTTATTTTACCGGCCATTGTTCTTCTTGAAATAAGCATAATCGCTAATTGTCATTAAACTTGGAGCGTCAGCGGCAGCAGCATCAGCAGCAGCTCCTGCATCAGGAGCAGACCCATTTATACTCACAGGCGCACCCTGAATATTTACTGACCCACCTTTAATATTCACAACTGCTCCACTTATATTTGCATTACCACCAGCTTTAACATTTGCATTTGATCCTGCTTCAACATTAGCATTTGCCCCAGCTTTAACATTTACATCAGCCGCAGAAGAAACATTTGCATTTCCAGTAACTTTAATATCAGCAGTTCCTGCTACAGTTATCTTAACATTTTTAGCGACTGTCACATTAATATTATCATCTGTTTTAATATTGATACCATTTTCGTCAATCACTACAGTTGTTCGAGTTTTATTGAAATATACATGTCTTTCAATAGCTTCAAATGGCAAAGTTTCAGGATATGCATCAGAAATTATTCTATCTACATATCCTGAGTCAATATGATTTGAAAAGAATTTTACAATAACTGCCATTCCTGCCTGTAGCGGAAAATATGCTCCACAAACTCCAACCGCAGATGGAGATATTCTATTACGACAACTATGATTTTTCACCCATATTCCATCTGATTCTTTAGTATGTGGTTGCAATTCTGATATATTTATTTTATATCTTCCTTGGTGATTATTATCTTTATCTGGAAGAACTGTTCCGATAAATTCTTTATTTATTAAGTCGGGCATATTAGCTTTCCCTTTTCAACTTCTATTTTTACATAGAAATGTTATCTTTATAAAATAAAGATAAGGAGTTTCTATGATGGAGTTAAATATTTTACTCAGTATAGTATTTACATTTTTAAATGTTATTGATGTTATTACAACAAATCGGATTTTAGCTCTCGACGGTGAAGAAATGAATCCGATTATTAGAGTTCTTATAAGATTCAAATTATTTATTCCAGTTAAAATTATCAGTAATATAATAATTATATATATTATAATGTCGTCACCAATTAAAACTGGGATAATTCTTTGTTGCATTATTTCATTTTTTAGCATCAATAATTGTGTTCAATTATATTTGGACAGTAAGGAAGCTTAATTTAAAAAAGAGATCTTGAAATGTCAGGATCTCTTTTTTAATTATTTATATTTTTATATTTGCTCCAACAATTGGAGTTGTTCTACCTATGCGTCCACCAACTTTTCCAAGTGTAACTACATCATCTTCAGCTTTCCATTTTCGAATCCAACTCAAAGCTTTAGAGAATGTCCACCCTAAAGCAGCTCCACCAGCAGCAGCGCCAAGAAGTCCTAAAGTAATAAATCACCGATTGTTCCACCCCTTATCCAACCATCCCGCTCTCCGGCCCGACGCGCGGCAGATATATAATTCTTTACTTCTGGATCATCAAAAAGCCCTCTATAAGTCTCTTGTTCTTTCTCTGAAAGAGATGTAACCCCATCGGAGACTACCTTTTTTGAAAGGTCTATAAACTGTTTAACTTCTTTAATTTTGAAATGTTTGGCAAGAGCTTCTTTTGTATCTTCGAAAATTGATTCATTGATTATAAATAAATTACCAACTGGGATCATGATTAGATCTCCTTATTTTACTTTTACTATTTTATCAGAATCATACTTGGGCTTGCCGATAACAGCAATTCCAAAGTAATCCAATTTTTCTTTCTCAGTTTCACCAACACCATGCCATCTGGTTTCCAAATCATTAAATGATATATAACCAATTTGATTATTTAATGCTGGATCTTCAACTATAAGTTGTTTACTATTATATCCAATCGCGACAATGTAATGACCATTGTTATAATTCTCTCTAGTATATTTTTTCTGTCTATTATCTTTATACGCTTGGACAAGAATAATAACTGGAATTTTCTTATTAATATATTTTTTT
>JAGVVH010000052.1 GCA_019135895.1 Bacteroidota bacterium
TAGTCTGAATAAAAGAAATGACTACACGGTTCTATTCATAATCCAGGGATTCCGGTATAATAGTTTTATTAAAAGAGTTAATGAGATCTCTGTATTTAACGATCATTACTATACTATCATGGATGATAGCCTTAATTATCTTCTGAATAACAATGACATACCACGATGGATAATTGACAATTCAGTCCTTATAGGCCCAGATAATAAGATAAAAATGATTGGAGAACCCTGGGCTACTCACGAAATGACAGAGTTATTCTATAGTACTTGCCAATAATGTCACACCCTGTCATTAATTTACTCAAAACGGTAAATCGGGAAAAATCCTTTTGATTTGATTGACTAAACCCCCAAGCACAACGTTAAAAGAATGATCAAATCAAATGACAAGTCTTTCAGAGGCTGGTGGTGGATATTTGTCGCAATAGTTCTTCTTGCTGTTGCGTTAAGGATTTTCGTTGTCTCACTTTATCAGGTTTCATCTGTTTCAATGGAGCCGGTTCTGCTTTCTGGCGATGTGATTATTGTCAGCAAGACAAGCTACGGACCAAGGCTGTTGAAATTAAGTAGTTATCTGAAAAACAAAACTGTTGAGTATTGCAGATTAAAGGGCCGAAGGGGGATAAGAGAAGGTGATATTGTTGTTTTTAGCATGCCATTGCATAATATTTCATCTGAATTTGAAAGTCCCAATGCTGCTGGTTGTGTTGCGAAACGGATCTTGTGCCTCCCGGGGGATACTGTGTTGATTGAAAATAATATGGGTAGAAATGACGGGATTACACGTTTCCAGATTGAGAACCAATTATTTCCTCATGATTCGTCTTTGCACTGGACACTTGAGAAGTACGGTCCGCTTTATGTACCGGCGAAAGGAGATTCAATAGAGTTAACAGAAAAGAATAAGTGCCGGTATGCAGAAATATTGCTTTTAGAAAATCCCGGCAGACAAATTAAGGATACCGCATTGACTGCAAATGGCAAGAATCTAACAACTTATGTATTTAAAAAGAATTACTATTTTGTTTTGGGTGATAATTTTTACAATTCCTTTGATTCAAGATTCTGGGGCTTTGTACCTGAAGCAAATATTATCGGGGAAGTGAAGGGGATTCTGTTTTCAATAAATCCTGATAAAGTAGGATTTAGGAAATTTCGGTTCAATCGGTTCTTTAAAACAGTCTGTGAACAAAAATGAATGCTTTTCATTTCCATTATACCGCTGGTAACAGATTAGTAAATCCAATACGGGTTTGCCTTATAATTCCCGAAAATTCCCGAAAATTCCCGAAAAAAACTTAAACATCTTATTTAATTTTACATAGGTCAGGTTTGCCGTTTTACGAAATATTTTTTAAAGGATAAAAGTATAAATCAGAAAGAAAAGGGCAGAAAGCTATGCCTGTAACTCCAAGTAGTTTCTGCCCCTGCCTTTCACAAAAAATGAAAGGAGGTGATAGCAAAAATAATTCGAATGAGTAAATGTGATGTCAAGAATGTAGAAAAATTTCTTTGCAGAAAGCTTTGATCATTAAGATTTGTATTCATATTTAATTTTATAACAATGAAAAAGAAGAAAATCCTTATAATTTCGGCAATAGCTCTAGCTTTTGCCATGAACATTTCGAATCTGTTAGCAGATATACCTCCCGTTGTTATAACCTGTGACAAAGTACAAGCAGGCCGTGGACAGTGTTTTGAACCTGTACCAGATTTCCCTGGTGAATGCAGATGGACAGGTTATACCGATGATTATTGTTGAAGCATAAATAGAAGATAACTAACTCATTATACCGGGGAATAATTCCCCGGTATTTTCAGAATAGATAAGTATGAAGGACGTAATATTGAATTGTCTCGGATTGCTGATCACGGTCAGTCTTGTAATCTCATGCGCAACTAAAGAAGATGAAACTTACTGTATCAAAATAGATTCTCCATCAACCCATAGTTTAGATAAGTTCCTCGACAGAGTTGAATTAATACCACTAGAGACTACTGACGCAAATCTTATTAAGAATATTACCAAAGTTGTCTTTTATAGAGATGAGTATTACATTAAAGACATTTATGAAGGACTATTTGTCTTTGACACGACTGGACACTTCATTAGAAAGATAGGACGAAAAGGATCAGGTCCGGGGGAGTATGGCTATATTTCTGATTTTTGTATTAACAAATTCACATCAAACCTTGAACTTCTCGGCCCCAGGGGAGACATCATGATTTTTGGTCTCGATGGCAAGTACGTGAATAAGCTCACGTATAAGTCAATTGAAGTGAGCAACTTCTTAATAGTAAGCGAGGATTTGATTCTATTTTACCATCAATCCCAGACGCCAGCTTTGTCACTTTATTCGAGGAGTAGTCAGAAAGTCATAAAGAGCTTTTTTGATCTACCGGAAAACTTTGTGAGACGAAGACCATTCTTTCTTATTTCGCCGCCCTTTTATTTATCAGGAAATGACACCTTGATTCATTATGGATATACCAATGAGATATACACATTTAGGAATTTGTCCATCGAAAAAAGAAACTCACTCAATTTTAAAGGACATAATTTTAACATGAAAGACTTTAATTGGTCTTTGGATTATGATAAAAACTATTACAGGGAACTTTTATGGTCAGAGCGGAATGTTGTGATTGGTTTCAATAATCATTTCGAAAATGAAAGGTTTATCCTAAAGCAAATCTATTATCAAGAGGGTAGTGGACTTGTGCTGATTGATAAAAAGGAGGGGAAAAGTTTTTTTATTCCGGCATTCAAAAATCTCTCTCAAATTCGAAACGATGAAGTCTCTTGGCAAAACGTTACCTCTGCCAGTGTAAATGGCACAAGAATCGGGTTAGTTCTAAATTGGGATTCAGGGGAGGATTATATTTTAACATCGGTAGATCCTGCAAAAAAAGACTTCTATATTAATCCGAATACCCTTGATTCAGTGAATTATGATAAATTCAAAAAGATAGGACTCTCAGATAATCCATTTTTGGTTAAATATTATTTTAAGCCCTGATGAAGCAGATTAGAACAAGAGGGGATACTTTCCTGACCATTGGGATTTTAATATTAGTAGTTATTACCTCGATTAATACCTATTCTCATACAAAACAAAGAAGGACCAGCCCTCAAAATAAGAATGGTGAAATTCTAGAAAATAAAGGGCCGTATTACTATCCATTACTTGGTCAGTTCACTTATGCCTTGGGCCTTGAACTAGATCATCTAGGCGACTTCCCATTATACTTAGGAAGCGATACAATTAGGACTTTAAGGATGTCTGAATTATGTCAGGATACGACCATTATATTGTATTTCACTGACGACATGTGTACTCCATGTATAAATTTTTCAGTTAGTAAGCTAATTGAATGGTTTCCTAATTACCGGGAAAACAGAAATGTGATTCTGCTGACAAGAGGGATTGAAGATAAGTTTAGGGATTCGTTTTATGGTAAACCAGTCTGTTGTTTAAAGAATGAAGAGCAAAACATGCTTCAATCAGAAGTCCCATTATTTTTTTTAATATATCCTGATTTGACGATTCATTTTGTATTTGTTCCTTATGAAAATGCCCCGGAATTTACAGACAGCTACTTAAGAACAATCAGGTCACGTTTTTTTTAACACTATAAACTGTCAAGAATCCTTATCGCCATATTTTTATTTTAACGCTCAGTCTATTAATAATAAATCACTCAAGTTTCGCAGTTCTTTAAAATGTTGAAAACCAAATAGAAGTTGTTAAAAAAAGCAGCATGATATGTAAGTTAATTTACTGTTTATAAGTAAATTAACAATGTCTTCCAAAACATACAATCATGCTGCAGAGTAAAGATATTAATAAAATTTCGGAATTAAAAAACGGTTTTACCTACAGGTGGCTTGAACCGGATTTTATTTTGGGTTCTTTGAAATGTTTCTCATTTTCGGGTTTATGCAAATGCCTGGATCCTTTTAAAGTGAGAGGATATAGTTTTGAAGCTATATTTTCCATACTCATTTCGGCTGGATTTAATGGTTCAGCTACTATTAATTCCATGTTAAACAGCTATATGGGGCAACATATAGAAGCCCGCAAGGATACGTTTTACCGTCTGAAGAATAATCCATCTATATGCTGGCGACTGGTATTATGGCTATTTGCAACGAAGTTCAGGAAAACAGCCGAAGAATATGGAGAAAAAACCGATTCTGTTAAGTGTATTGTTTTTGATGATACTCTTCTGGCCAAAACAGGACGGTGTATAGAAAAGGTATCAAGGGTATGGGACCATGTTACCGGGAGGTTTATCCTTGGGTTTAAAATGTTGTTGATGGGATATTGGGATGGCACCTCTTTCATTCCAGTTGATTTTTCTCTGCACAGGGAAAAGGGAAGGAACAAAGAAAAGCCCTTTGGTCTGAAGAAAAAAGAACTTAAAAGGCAGTATAGAAAAAAAAGGGTTGCCGGTACGCATTCGTATGAACGGTCAAAAGAAGCAGATACAGGGAAAATAGAAAGTGCATTGAAGATGTTTTCACGTGCCATTGCACAGGGTTTTAAGGTTGATTATCTGCTGATGGACAGTTGGTTTACATGTGAAGCATTTATTGATGCAGTGTTGAATGTAAAGCACCAGGTAACGCATTTAATTGGAATGTACAAAACTCCCAAGACCAAATTTGAATACATGGGAGGTTCTTTCACATACAGTCAGATCCGCAACCTGCTTGGCAGAGCAAAGAGATGCAGAAAACTGGGGTTCTATTACAACGAGGCTATTGTCGTGTTCAGGGATAAACAGGTAAAACTGTTCTTCAGCAAACAAGGTAAAAACGGCAAATGGAAAGTGTTCCTTACCACCAACGTAAGTCTGAGTTTTATCAAAATGATTGAGATTTATCAGATCAGATGGTCTATTGAGGTATTTTTTAAAGAGGCACGTCAGCTGTTGGGAATGGGCAATTGTCAGTCAAATGATTTTGATGCACAGATAGCAGATACCACGATAACCCTGATACAGCATATACTGTTGACATTAAGATATCGTTTTGACCATTATGAATCAATGGGTGCATTATTTGCCGGAATAAAGGAAGGGATCATAAGTCACAGACTTAATGAAAGAATATGGGGTCTTTTCATAGAATTGTTGAAATTGATCGAGACTTTATTCATTGAAATAGACGAAGATCAGCTCCTGGAGAGAATAATTAATGACGAGAAGGCTTATGAAAAACTGGCGCTTATCCTTGAGCCGCCAGACAAAAAACTGGCCGCGTAGCAGAAAATCCGAAAATGGAACCTTTAGAAAATAGATTATCAGCTATATAACAAAATAGCTGAAAGGAATAAAAGATTAATAGTGTGTGTATTATTATCAAGTGCGAAACTTAAGTCATTTATTGTTTGTAATATTTTTAAATATGTCTGTCACGCAATCAGTCCTATCCTGGCAGACCTGCGCCTTGCATGGAAATAGGTCAGG
>JAGVVH010000105.1 GCA_019135895.1 Bacteroidota bacterium
TCAGCGATTTATTGAATCCGGAGCAATAGAGCAACTTAAAGAATTAATAGACAGGGATTATCCTACCTACAGCGGAATTGTTTTGGAACGCTACTTTTTTGATAAATTCAAAGAAACTCACGCATACACTACTCTCGGCAGTTATTGGGACAGAAAGGGAGAAAATGAAATCGATCTGATTGCTTTGGACGAATTGAACAAAAAAGCTCTTGTCGCCGAAATTAAACGACAGAAAAACAAAATAAATCTCTCTGCCTTGCAACGCAAGGCAACTATACTGCAAGAATCCCTTGCCGGTTATCAAGTCTCTTTCGCCGGCCTGTCTTTGGAGGATATGTAAAAAATAAGTGAATAAGGTCTGTTTATGCCAAATTATAATTGAAAAAGCAGAACTTCCTACCGACTATTTTTTTATTTTTGCGGAAATTAATATGTTTATGAATCACGATATTCAGTTCTCCATCATAATTACTGTTTATAACCGTCCGGATGAGGTGGGAGAATTTCTGAAAAGCCTCACGCTTCAGACATATAAAGAGTTTGAAGTATTGGTTGTTGAAGACAGTTTGAGCAGCCCCTGTGAATCAGTATGCCAAGAATTCAGTAATAGACTTTCTATCCGCTATTTCTTTGTTCCTCCATCCGGAAGAAGTGAAAAAAGAAATTATGCCATGGAACATGCCAACGGAAATTTCTTTATTATTTTTGATACTGACTGTATAATACCACCTTCTTACATAGACACTGTTAAGAAAGAACTAACCGATAACTATGCCGACTGTTACGGTGGCCCTGACAGTGCGGAGGATTCTTTTACGGATCTGCAAAAAGCTATTAACTTTTCTATGACTTCTTTTATGACTACCGGAGGAATTCGGGGTGGTGCAGGCAAACCGGAGAAGTTTCATCCTCGTTCCTTCAACATGGGAATGTCTAAAGATGTTTTTGAAAAAGTGGGGGGATTTCGCAATATGATCGGCGAAGATATTGATATGAGTATTCGTATTAAAAAAGGAGGATTTAAAACCCTTTTATATAAAGATGCTTTCGTGTTTCACAAAAGAAAGATAAGCCTTAAAAAATTCTATATACAAGTAAATACTTTTGGAAAGGCAAGAATTTTACTGTCAAAACTACATCCGGGATCTTTAAAAGCGGTTCATTTACTCCCTACCATTTTTGTATTGGGGCATATTCTCTTGCTCTTGATGGCTCTGATCTTGCTTTCTCCCCTATTCCTTATGCCTATAGGAATTTATATCATAGCCATTTTCATTGAATCGCTGATTAAAAACAGAAAAATTAAAATTGCTTTACTTTCGATTGCTACAAGCTATATCCAACTGTTTGGCTATGGATTGGGGTTTTTAGGGGAATATATAACCGGCAAAGCTTCGAAAGCTACCCAAGAAGAGTTATACAAATAACTCACCTCTATTTATTTATAAAAACTGTGAAAAGCTTAGATTGGCTTTCAGGAATTGTGAGCATTTTTATACCTCTCAAGACCTTCCGATAAATTAACAGACGCTTCCCAATTAAGAAGTCTCCTGTTTTTGTCAACCGGAGCAACGGCATACATCGTATCAAGCGGTCGATAAGGCAATCCTCCCCACTCAATATTACATTTTTTACCAAATACTTTTTCAATCATCAAGGCTAAATCCCGCACCCGAGTGCCTACTCCTGTTCCAATGTGAAATTCTTCACCGCGTTGGAAATCTAAAAAAGGAGAAATATTATCCGAAATTAAAATGAAAAAGGAAACAAGGTCGCTGACATGAGTAAAATCCAATATCTGTTCCCCTTTGGTCATTTTCACGGGAGTGTCAGAAGTGAGTGACTCGCGCATGTAGTCAATCAATTTCTTGGCAGTGTCTTTTCCCCCATAAAGAGAGTAAGGGACTAATGTAATATATTGAAAACTGCTGAGTTGTGAATAATAATCTACAAAATGGCGAAAGGCCGACTTAGTGGCTGTGTAAAGATAGGCATCACTCAACTTATCAGGTCCCATTCTATACTCTGCAAAAGAACCAATATTAACGAAAAGCTTTACACTTTGAGTGATGGAGATAAAATGCAACAACTTAACGCCAAACTCAATATTGGCCTCTATCATGGGATGAATAATATCATAATCATTTCTACTTGTAGAAAGAGTAGCTAAATGATAGACAAGTTCGGGACGAAAATGAACTATTTTATCCATCTCTTCTGTTGAAATATGAGTACATTGCGAAAAAGGAAAAAGAGAATTTGCCTCTTCAACACTCACATTAACAGTCATAATCTCCACATCGGGATGCTTTTTAATGAGTTCGGGAAGAAAATTTTGTCCCACATAACCGGTAACTCCGGTAATTAAAACTTTCATATTTTATTCTTTTCTATACTTATATTCTCCAAAAAGAGGAAGCTGTGCATCTTTCTCTGAAATGACGGGATTTTCAATTTGCCAGTCAAATCCGAAACTGTCGTAACGAATTCCCACATCATCCTTAGCAGCATGATTTTGAGTGGACATATACATTACAATTGAATCATCTTCTATCACTTTATAACCATGGGCACATCCCACCGGAATATATAAAGCGACAGGAGACTCTTCCGACAATACCATATCAAACCATTTCCCGTATGTAGGAGAATCTGCCCGAATATCAAGCACCACATCATGGACTTTCCCTTTGATGATGGAAACGATTTTTTCACATGCCAATTTTCCCACCTGCAAATGCATGGCTCTGATTACATTCAATCTGGATCTGGTAAACCAAACTTCTTTAATTTCAGTATTGACAGGATGATTAATTCCGGCCTGATAATCATAGGCATTAAAAGGTTTGAACAATTGCCCTCTCAGATCATGAAAAGGATTCAATTCAATGAGGTATAACCCTTCTATCTTGGTCGCTTTAAAATTCATAAAGAGAAATATTGGTTTATTTGGTCAACACACAAGTGATAGACATTTTGATTTTGGTATTTTTTATACCAGTCAACCGTCATGGAAATAGTTTTATCGATATCCATCTTAGGTTCCCAGCCTAAACGGAATTTGGCTTTACTGATATCCAAAGTCAGTAGGCGTGCTTCATGAAGAGCCGAGGGATCTGATTTGTCAACAAGTTTTCCTTTTCCATAACAAGAGATAACTTTTGAAGCAACAGACCAAACGTTCTCAATGGATTGCATCGAGGGTCCGAAATTCCAGCCTTCACAAAAATTAACAGGATCATCCCACATCTTTTGAGCAAGCAGCAAATAACCTCCCAATGGTTCAAGAACATGTTGCCATGGACGAATGGCGGAAGGATTTCTAATTTCAACAGGGTGATCAGCTTCCAACGCACGAATGCAATCGGGAATAATGCGGTCTGCCATCCAGTCACCTCCTCCGATTACATTTCCGGCACGAACACTGGCAATAGACTTGCCATGTTGGGCATATTGAAGAGGATTCATAAAAGATCGACGCCAGGAAGAAATCGCAATTTCAGCCGCTCCCTTTGAAGAAGAATAGGGATCATAGCCGCCCATTGCTTCGTCTTCACGATACCCCCAAATCTGTTCCCTGTTTTCATAACATTTGTCGGTCGTTATCATCACGGCAACCTTTGCCGAAGAGGAGCGCCTGAAAGCTTCCATCACGCTAATGGTTCCCATTACATTGACTTCGTAGGTTTCCACGGGCTGTTCATAAGAAAGTCTCACCAACGGTTGGGCAGCCAAATGGAAAATTATATCCGGTTGGTAGGTCTGCATCACTTGATTCAGTTTTGCAGCATCACGGATATCCCCCCTGATGTCAACAATATTCTTTCCCACTCCGGAAAGAACAAAATTATCATGATCGGTATAGGGATCAAGTGCATAGCCGATAACTTCGGCGCCAAGTTCCCTAAGCCAGATGGTGAGCCAGGAACCTTTAAAACCGGTATGACCGGTAACCAAAATCTTTTTCCCGCGATAAAAATCTTTAAATAGAGTTAGATTATTCATACTATTCATTTTACCATTTTTTCCAGGGAGCTTTTCCCGAATCCCACAATTCATTCAGTTCGGTATTGTCACGCAGCGTATCCATCGGTTTCCAAAAACCCTTATAGCAATAGGCATGTATCTGTCGTTCATTCAACAACCGCTGCATCGGTTCTCTTTCAAACATTTCGTGATCGTCCCCAACATAGTTAAACAAAGCCGGTTCACAAACAAAAAAGCCTGCATTGATCCAGGATCCGCTTTCAGCAGGTTTTTCGGTAAAGGAATCCACAATTCCGTTATTATCAATATTGAGTACTCCCAAACGGATGGTATGCTGATAGGCCATCATCGAGAGAATCTTGCCTGATTTTCTGTGGGCTTCTATCGTTTCTGCTATATTGACATCAGAAACCCCGTCGCCATAAGTCAATAGGAACGGTTGATTATCCACATATTTTTCTATCCTTTTAATACGTCCACCCGTCATGGTATTCAGACCGGTATCTATTAAAGTCACTTTCCAATTTTCGGAACGATTATTCAGAATTTCCACACTGTTATCCGACAAATCCACTGTCATATCGCAATTATGATGAAAATAATTGGCAAAATACTCCTTGATCATATATTGTTTATAACCGCAACAGATAATGAATTCATTAATTCCGTATTGGCTATATATTTTCATAATATGCCACAAAATAGGTTTGCCCCCTATTTCAACCATAGGTTTGGGAATTAAATTGGTGGCTTCACTCATCCGGGTTCCAAATCCACCCGCCAATATTACCGCTTTCATAAAAGTATGAATAAATATAAAGTACTCCGTATAAAAATACGGAAAAACGTATATTTAAGAATAACCAAACTATTAAATTTATTCTCTTTCTAACTCAAAACCAATAAAATAGAAAAAACAAAAAATTGAATTCTTTTAATATTTTCTTGTAAAAGGATATTTGAGTATAATGAGAAAATGTGCCCATAAGGTGCTGCAGATACCGAAATGTTTTTTCATAATTCGATAACGCTCAATCCACGATTTCTTCCGCTGTTGTGCCGAAAGTCCGGCAATCATAAATTTAGAAATGTAATTGTTTATATAAAGATTGTCTCTTGATTTTTCCAATACTTTAACTGTCCAGTCATAATCGGCTGATATTTTATATTGTAAATCATAATCGGGAGCGATATTTTTTCTCACAATAATAGATTGATGACAAACGACCAATCCATTCAACAAACTTCGTTTGGTCAAAACTTTCGGAGCTATTTTGTGCCTTTCGCCCAAGGGAATATCCTTTTCATCAATCATAAGTGACTGTCCGTAAATGACATCAAAGCCATCTTCTTCGTCCATTCGTTTGTAAATCTCTCCTATAGTATTCTCATTATATATTTTGTCACCGGCATTAATAAACCACAAAAATTCACCTTTTGCCATTTTCATCCCTTTATTCATCGCATCATAAAGGCCTTTATCAGGTTCACTTATCCAGCGATATTGTGCTGCGGGGAAGTCTCCGAAACGACCTTCTCCTATATAAGATTCGTACTGCTTAATAATGTCAAGGGTATTGTCTTTAGAGTTCCCATCAACCAATATGTATTCAAAATTTTTATTAGTCTGATTCAATACACTCAGGATAGTTTTCTCAAGAAATTTTCCTGCATTATAAGTGATGGTGATAATGGTGATTAAGGAATTTTTCATACTGGGATATAAAAATTACTGCTTGCTAAGATACCACTCATAAACGGTTTTAATACCTTCACTCAATGAGGTCTTATGTTTCCATCCGCTTTGATGTAACCGCGTCACATCCAATAATTTTCTTGGAGTTCCATCGGGTTTGGAAGCATCATAGACAATTTCTCCTTTATACTCTACAATCTCTTTAATAATCTCCGCCAGTTCATGAATAGACAAATCTTCCCCTGTTCCGATATTGACATGAATCTCATCAGAATAGTGCAACAAGAGATGAAGCAAAGCATCTGCCAAATCGTCCACATACAAAAATTCCCTCATAGGTTTTCCGGTACCCCATAAAACCACTTCAGGTTTGTTATTTATTTTAGCTTCATGAAACTTCCTGATCATGGCGGGTAACACATGAGAAGAGTTCAGATCAAAATTGTCATTGATCCCATACAAATTTGTTGGCATTGCCGATATAAAATCGCAACCATACTGCCGGCGATAAAACTTACATAATTCAAGTCCTGAAATTTTGGCAATGGCATAGGCTTCATTGGTCGGTTCGAGCGAGTTGGTCAGCAAATACTCTTCCTTAATAGGTTGCGGTGCCAACTTGGGATAAATACAAGAGCTCCCCAAAAAAAGCAATTTCTCCACCTTATTTAGATAAGCGGCATGAACCACATTAAAGGCAATCATCATGTTATCGTAAATAAATTCTGCAGGAAAACTATTATTAGCCTGAATTCCGCCCACTTTGGCAGCAGCCAAAATTACATATTGCGGCTTTTCAATTTCAAAAAAACGATTGACAGCTTCCTGATTACGCAAATCAAGTTCCTGAATCTCTTTTAGCAACAAATTATGATAGCCATTTTTTTGCAAAGTGCGGGTAATGGCAGAGCCCACCAAGCCGGTATGTCCGGCAACATAGATTTTATCTTCGGGTTTCATTAGAGAAAGTATTTATTTACCAAGTTTTTTTACATACTCCATATCAAAGGCTACCATTCGTCTCACCAATTCCTTGAAAGGAGTTTTGGTAGGATTCCATCCAAGTATTTTCTTAGCTTTGGAAGGATTTCCCAGCAACTGTTCCACTTCAGTAGGTCTATAATAAGAGGGATCAACCTCCACCATTATATTCCCTGTTTTGACATCAATACCTTTTTCATTTTCATTTTCGCCTTCCCATCGCAAGGCGATCCCTGCTTCCTGAAAAGCAAGGGTACAGAATTCACGTACTGAATGCATCTCACCGGTAGCAATCACAAAATCGTCCGGCTGATCATGTTGAAGAATCAACCACATACATTCTACGTAATCTTTGGCATAGCCCCAGTCGCGCATGGCATTCAGATTTCCCAGATATAGTTTTTTCTGTAATCCCTGAGCAATACGGGAAGCTGCTATGGTGATTTTACGGGTAACAAAAGTCTCTCCTCTCCGCTCACTTTCATGGTTAAATAAAATCCCATTTGAAGCAAACATTTTGTATGCCTCGCGATAGTTTTTGGTAATCCAAAATCCATACATCTTGGCAACCCCATAAGGAGAACGCGGATAGAACGGAGTAGTTTCTGTTTGAGGGATTTCCTGGACATTTCCAAAAAGTTCGGAAGTAGAAGCCTGATAAATTTTTGTTTTTCCTTCCAATCCCAAAATACGAACTGCCTCAAGAATGCGCAGCGTTCCCAAAGCATCGGTTTCAGCAGTATATTCGGGCACTTCAAAAGAGACTTTTACATGCGACTGTGCCGCAAGATTATAAATTTCATCCGGCTGCAAGGTTTGGAGTATCCTTATTATGGAGGAAGAATCGGTCATATCTCCATAGTGAAGTTCCAATTTACGACCAAGTTTGGTATCTTCAATCCACTCGTCAAAATAGAGATGTTCGATACGACCGGTATTAAAATAGGAAGCCCGTCGCATCAGACCATGAACATTATATCCTTTTTCAATCAAAAACTCGGCTAAATAGGAACCATCCTGGCCGGTTATACCTGTTATTAATGCTGTTTTTTTCATTGTTGCTGAAATTTGTTGCAAAGATATGGAAAAATATTACCTCTTTCGTATTGAGTCTATTCGCATATTATTTTCATGATTCAATATTTGCAAGTTCTCTTTAATATAGGAAAGAATATTTTCAGCCAAAACAAACATATTGGTTGTAAACAAAATCGGAAATCCGTTTTCATCTTCTCTGTAATGTTTTTTTGCATTTTCAATATTCTTTTCAATATGGAAAATAGCTTTAACAGGATTAACATTACTTGGCATCCATTGGCGAAAAGTGCGACTGATCTTATCCACTTTTAAAGGAACATCCATATTCGGAATTTCGGAATAATAGGCATAATACAACCAAATTTCAAAACAACAGTTGCTTATGATTAAAGAAATATTATTTGATTGACACTTCTCTTTTATTCCAATTAGCTCTGTTAAATAATGATCGACATCTGATATCATGTAAATATCATCCGGCTTTGAAGACTCACTACTGCTTTGATAATATTTTTTTCGTTCTAAAGCAAATTCAAGTAAGCCTTTGGGATTCAATCGCGTTGGATCTGTATTGAATTCTATTTTTAGCAAAGGAAATCTAGCTTTATTGGAAATAATCTTAAAATAACTTCTTTCTGTTTTTTCTCCTCCCGATACCACAATTATAAATGAAAAAGGATCAAGATAAGACTCCTTTTTTTTATATCGCTCATTTACAGAGAATACTTTCCCTGTTTTTTCCGGAATAAATGATGATGGCACAAACGATATTTCTTTAGTCTGCTTTTCCGGATTTTCCTTTTGATATCTTCTATTTTCCGATATAGCCATTATTACCAATTTCAGAGACCATGGAAGTTCCACCATAGCGACCATCCAAATATCCGTTTTCTATATTAATAGTATGGTGTATTTTATAATCATTCAGCGAATACATTTTACTATTCCCCTCTTCTTTTTCAGTAAGCCATACTTCATCGGGACGAATTAACACCTGTTGATTTAAAAGATGAGTAGAATGAGTTGTAAATATTAATTGCCCATTAGAATCATTTTGAGAATAATATTTTATCAGAGCAAAGATTAAATTGGGATGAATGCTATTTTCTATTTCATCAATTAAAACCACTTTTTGATTTTTAATAGCATCATAAAGAGCCGGAATTAGGGTTAATATCCTTATAGTCCCATCCGATTGTGAACTAATTTTCATCTTCTTTTTATATCCTGATTGCCCTAGTTGTTCAAATAAAAATTCCTGAACAACTTGCATTCCATTTTTCATTGATACATTAAGTAGATTTTTCCTATTTTCAATTATTGAAACCGTTTTCTCACGATTAGACACTTCTTGCTCCATCCTATTTTCTAAAAGCTGCCTGTTTTTTGAGTCACGTATCCACTTATCAAAAGGTGTATTGTTAACCTCAATAGTATCAATACCAATATTAATGCTTCTAAAAATAATATTGGCAAAATTTACTAATTCCGATTTTCTAGACATAACCTCAATAAACATCGGAATAATGCTGTTCATGGTTACTATTTCCAATTGATTTGAGAACCATTCAAAAGCATGATTGGACCCTGAATTGGATAAAATCGGAAATTTTTTATTTAAAGGCAATAGTGAAGATTGAGGATTCATTTCAAGCAATTTAACTGAGGAAGACTCATTTAGAATATGCTTGGATTTAATTTTATTCCCATTTCGCTCAAATATTAAAATATCCTCACTTTCCCCAAGATTAGAAATACTTAATTTTTCCGAGATTATTTCTGAGATCTCAGTACTATAGATATAGTATTTGTCTTTATATAAAAATTCAATCTCAAATGAAATAGGAAATTCATTTTTGGAAACCAATTGAAATTTATACTCATTTAAATCAATACTCTTTATAAAATTTTCGTTCAATACAAATGATTGTAAAAACCCAACAGCTTTGATAAAATTCGATTTTCCGGAACCATTATCTCCATATATGGCAGCTTGTTTCAATAAGGGAATTTTATTATGGGTATATATATGATTTTGAAATCTTTCCCTTTTTAAATTGGGAAACATGTCAAACTCAATTTCTTTATAAAAAGAAAGAAAATTTTTAATGGACAATCTTAATAACATTGGGGTATGATTTATAATTCGACTTTGCAATAATACATAATAAATTTAATATTGACGTGAGTTTTTCACGCAAAAATAAAGAAAAAATTCTATTTTATTGAATACCAGCACTAAAATAGCTAACTCCTTCTATATAAATA
Organism: Bacteroidota bacterium; assembly: GCA_019135895.1. GTDB lineage: Bacteria > Bacteroidota > Bacteroidia > Bacteroidales > WCHB1-69 > JAGVVH01. The sequence continues at coordinate 9,971 of JAGVVH010000105.1, forward strand.
TAATATTTTCTATGCTAAAGTTAAAACCAAATTATTGAATGCAACAAAGGCGTTTCTTTGAATGGAAACGCCTTTGAGACTCTTTGTTGATAATTCCTGTTCCTGTTACTTTCTTCCTGTTCCGGACTTCTTGGTTTCTTCTGAGT
>JAGVVH010000573.1 GCA_019135895.1 Bacteroidota bacterium
GCGGCAAGATTATCTACATGTTTATTGCAATAGTTCATTAAAGTGTTAAATGGCTATAGTGCCGTATAGTATTAATTCTCTGACATATTTGTTATTCCTTACAGAGTATGGGTAAATCCTGAACATGTCAAAAAATCGGTTTGATTTTAAAATATTGTGATTCATTGTTTTAATATTAGCCTTAGAAAATGTGCCTCTGCCTGATCATGGTAGCATTAAATCATAATTGGGGACTTATTGGAGGCAATATATTCTGGAGTCGTTTAACTCTTTAGACAGGGTTTGTTCCGGTTTATAAAAGAAAGGTTTAATTTTAAAGAAAAAAGCGACCCGTTGCCGGACCGCTTTGGAAGTTTTCACTACGGAATAATCCTTATTGTGAATTGCTTCAATTGTTCAATAAAGGTAAAACAAATTATTCAAAAAACAAAAGATGAAGAAAGTACTCGGACTTGATATCGGTGTTAACTCGGTTGGTTATGCTCTCATTGGTAGTGACACAGAGGATAATAGCCTTAAAATACTTAAGACGGGAGTAAGGATAGTAAATGAAGACCCGGATTTTCATGGTAACTTCTATCAGGGAAACTCAGCCAGTAAAAATGAAGCACGAAGAACAAAACGAATGATCAGGAGAGGGAATCAGAGGTTCAAAGCACGAAGAGATGCTCTGTACAGAACACTTAGAAAAAACTCTATGTTCCCTTCTGATAAACTGCTTAACCGTGTGAGTGAGGGAACATTGTATCGGTTACGGGCGATGGCAGTTTCAGAACGTCTTACACTTGAGGAGATCGGAAGGGTGTTCATTCATTTGAATCAAAGAAGAGGGTACAAGTCAAATCGGAAGTCAGAAAAGAAAACTGAAGAAGGATCATATCTTGCCAACATTGCAGAATTGGGAGAATTGACAAAAGATCTTACAATTGGTCAGTTCTGGGATGCCTACATCAGTTTTAAGAGTAATAACATAGACAGGATTCCAATTGTGCTGCTTGATTGGTTTCGGTTTAGAACTGAAACTGAGCCGGATTTTCGAATCAGAGAGACTATCTTCCCTCGCGATTCTTATATTTCCGAGTTTGATAAAATATGGGAATGCCAGGCTTCCTTTTATCCAACTGTTTTGACAGGAATGCCCGGGAAGACATTCAGGGAAAACAAAGGAACCCTTTACCAAAGAATAAGAAATGAGATAATATTCTACCAAAGGAAGCTAAAAAGCCAGAAGCATCTGGTCAGTGATTGTTCATTTGAAAAAGGACATAAAGTCGTTCCTAAAAGCTCCCCGTTTTATCAAGAATTCAGAATATGGCAGCAAATAAATAATCTTGAGGTTACAGACCTGTCAAACAACAAAATGCCTATTGAGAGCGAAGGAAGGAAGCGAGTATTTGATGCATTGCATGACACCGATCAGTTGAATAAGAGGAACACATTGCCATATACTGCTATCCTTAAAATCCTTGGATACTCAGGCCGTTCGTACCATCTGAACTTTAATATGCTGGAGGGGAATAAAACCTATATTACTATCTTTAATGCACTGAAGAAAGCTGGAATTGAACAACCTGACAGATACCTTTCCTTTGATAATACTCAAAAGATAGTTTCCACGGGCCTTTATGACCTCTGGCATATAACCTATTCTCTTGATGATGAAAGTGATGTTATTAAGACTCTAGTTAAAAGATATGGTTTTACTTATAATCAGGCTGAGATTATTGCAGGTGAAGTAGGTTATACTTCAGATTATGGTAGTTTAAGCACGAGGGCAATAAGAAAGCTTCTGCCTTACCTTGAAGAGGGTAAGAACTATTATGAAGCATGTGTCGCTGTTGGTTACCAAAACCCTGAGCATGTCCAACGAGAGGAACTTAAGATTCACATGGATAATATATTCCCGAATTCTCTTAGAAATCCTGTTGTGGAACAGGTACTTAATCAGGTGGTTAATGTGGTAAATGGAATAATTGATACTTACGGGCATATTGATGAAGTGAGGGTTGAACTTGCCAGAGACCTTAAAAACAATGCAAAGCAGAGGAAAGAACTCACCAAAAAAAACAGGAACCTGAGGAAACTTAATGACACAATTTCTTTACGACTTAAACAGGAGCATGGATTTAGCCGGGTTAGCGGTTCTGACCTGCTGAGATACAGACTTTGGGATGAGACTGAGAAGCGATGCCTGTATTGCGGACAGAATATAACTGTCTCTCAATTGTATAATGGCGAGGCCGAAATTGAACATATTATACCATGGTCGAGATCATTCAATGATGCAATGACTAATAAGATAATTGCACACAGCAAATGTAATCGTGATAAGGATCAGATGACGGCATACGACTTTATGGCATCAAAAGGAGAGGCGGAATTGGGAAGATACGTGGCAGATGTCAACAGGCTGTTCACTGAAGGCTCAGGAAGACTTGATTCAGACAAGAAAGTCAGAATTACCAGGGCGAAAAAGGACAATCTCCTGTGCAAGGGTTCTGAGATAAAAGGCGATTTTCTAGCCAGGCAGCTCAAGGATACCCAGTATATAGTCCTTGAAACCGTTTCCAGGCTAAAAGATGTGTTTCCCAAAGTAACAACTACAACTGGCTCTGTGACAGACTATCTAAAAGAAACATGGCAGCTAAAAAGCCTGATTGATGAGATGAACATTGATAAGTACAGGTCTGTAGGAGAAACTGAATGGAGAGAGGAGAAGGATCGTGAAAATGGTTTAAGGAAAGTTGAGCGGATTAAAAACTGGAGTAAAAGGGATGATCATCGTCATCATGCCCTTGATGCATTGGTGGTGGCATTGACAACTCAGGGCATAATACAGCGTATCAATAATGCAAATAAAATGTTTGAAACAACCCGTGAGATGAAAGAGAAGACTTTCGGATTTCTCCCTCCGGCACCGGACCTTCGCAGGAAAGCAATGGAGAGCCTTGGAGAAATCCTTGTGTCGTTTAAGAAGCCGGGGTCAAAAGTCTTGAGCAGAAAGGTAAATGTAATCAATACCTCCAAAGGGAAAAAGGAACAGGTAACATGGGCTCCCCGTGGGAGTCTGCATGAAGATACCATTTTTGGAATTTGCCGATGGTACGAGAAGATTAAGGTCAACAAAAAGCTCAACGAAAAAACCGCATCCCAGATAGTGGGAGAGGAGGTCCGTATGGCTGTTCTTGAAAGACTTGCAACTTTTAATGGTGACTCATCCAAAGCATTCGAGAAGCCTCTCTTTTTAGGAGAGAAAGAGATTAAAGAAGTAACAATTCTCAGTACAAGGTTTACCAAGAGAGTGACATTGTCGGAAAAAATTACCCCTGCCCAGGTGGAAAAAATCATCGATCCCACTATACAGAAACTTGTCAGGGAAAGGATAGAGTCCAAAGGGGGTATAAAGCAGGCATTCAGGGATTATCTGAATGACCCTATATGGCAGAACACAGAAAAGGGTATAATGCTGAAACATGTTACAGTATTTGACGATGGAAACCTTGAGTCGGTGAGGAATGGTTATGTATACACGAAGGGTAACCACCACGCCCTGATATATTCGGATGCAAATGGGAGGTATTTTGATCACATAGTATCTTTTTGGGAGGCAGTCTCAAACTGTCTGGTTAATCTGGATACCAATGGATCTATATACCCGGTGATAGATCGCAGGGATAAGGGAAATCACAAGTTCGTTTTTTCCATGCAGATTAATGATCTGTTTGTTTTTGATGTTAATCCTGAAGAGGTCAACTTCTTTGATCCGGTAAACAAACCCCTGTTGGCTAAAAATTTATATAGAGTTCAGGCGATGTCAAAAGGTGATTATTTGTTCAGGCACCAGTATGAGGCTACAGTACAAAAGAAGTATGATTTTACCTACAAAAGAATTACGTCAATGGATAAGTTAAAGGGCGCTGTTAAGATCAGAATAAATCATCTCGGTGACATCATAAAAATTGGGGAATGATTAAACGCACACTCTATTTTGGAAATCCATGCAAACTTTCACTAAAAGAAGGTCAGTTGCACATTGAATATACCGGAGGCGAGCCGTCAAAATCTGTTCCTGTTGAAGATACAGGAGTAATTGTGATTGATAATTCTCAGGTTGTCTTAACAGCTGCGCTCATGATGGCTCTAATGGAGAACAATGCGGCAGTGTTAATCTGTAATTCAAAACACCTTCCAGATGCACTGCTTTTAAGAATGCACGAACACCATGCCTTTACAGAGACCGTGAGGCATCAGGTGGAATCCTCGGAACCTCTGAGGAAGAACCTGTGGCAGCAAACTGTCGTGGCTAAGATAAATAATCAGGCTGCGTTGCTTGAACTTACAGGCATTGAGGCGAAGAACATGAATTATTGGGCTGGTTCTGTGCGTAGTGGTGATCCTGACAATTATGAAGCCAGGGCAGCTTCATTTTACTGGACTGCGCTTTTCGGCAGTGAATCGGAATTCCGGAGACACAGGCATGGTGAACCGCCCAACAATCTTTTGAATTATGGTTATGCAATACTGCGGGCTGTTATTGCACGGTCACTTGTTGCTTCCGGGCTAATGTCCTTTCTGGGTATTCATCATCGTAATAAGTACAATCCTTATTGCCTTGCCGATGATATAATGGAACCATATCGTCCGTTTGTAGATAGGATTACTTTGTCGATTACTGAAGATTTTGAGGATATTGAGGAGTTGACTCCGGAGATTAAGAAGAGGCTTCTGGTTATCCCTTCAACAAATGTAATAATTGATGGCTCAAAAAGCCCGTTAATGATAGCCGCACAGAGGACCACCGCATCATTGATGAGATGCTATGCTGGAGAATCTCGGAAACTATTATTTCCTGTACTGCAATGATATATTAGCAATATGGATGAAAGGTGCTAACAGGTTAAACTATTATAGAATCTTGTGGGTGTTTGTATTTTTCGATTTGCCTACCGAAACTAAAAAGGACAGGAAATTCTCTGCAAGGTTCCGGAAGGATCTCATTCGTGATGGATTTACAATGGTGCAATTCTCAATCTACTCCAGACACTGCAACTCAAGAGAAAATGCCGATGTTCATATAAAAAGAGTAAAGAGTTTTCTTCCTCCTCACGGTGAGGTAATTATTTTCACAATTACCGATAAGCAATTCGGAATGATGGAGTTTTTCCGTGGGAGGAAACAGACAGAGCCTCCTGATACACCTCAACAATTGGAGCTGTTTTGAATCCCAGGATGCAAAAAACCTCCCCATAACTTACAGGGGAGGCTTTTGCGACACACTTTTTTAATTCTCATTGCGGGTCTAAAACACACTTATCCAGACATTAAACTGCACCTGTGGTGTGTCAAAGATCGTCAAATCACAAATTGAAAGCAATTCACAACCAGTAAGAATAAAGGGAATTTACTGGATATGGTGTGTCAAAGATCGTCAAATCACAAATTGAAAGCAA
>JAGVVH010000169.1 GCA_019135895.1 Bacteroidota bacterium
TCAAACAAACCAAATAAATATGATGAAAGGAAAGTTGGTGACAGCTTTTTGCTTCTGGTTATATCGGAACAATAGCCACTGGAACCTTCCTGGGTCGTTCAGGGAGAGAGATCTGTAGCAATGAATATATGAGGGAGGATGAGGTCAGGAATGGCTCCCAGGAAGCGATTGGATGGTTTGCGGTGGGTTTGAATTAATGAATACTGGATGAATGGGTGCTGGATTGGAGGGTTAATATTTTGGTGAGTGAGGCTGTGTGTAGTTTCCTAAAAAAATAAATCGTCAACAGTTGCAAAGATGCGAAATGAGAATTTGGCTTTTAAAAATATTGAATAGTGCTATTATGTTATTCAACCTTCTGGAAATATTACTTTAGCTGATTAAGTTGTGCATAAAAATGAGTGAGCCTTTATGAACACTGACAAATTTTTATGATAATGAATGCACTTATCAATAACAATCAAGATATTATACAGAAGTATTTGAGTGAAATCTCAAGGTCGAATCGGACTTATTATTATATTGATAACAAAGTTTATGGCTGCATTTACAATGGCGAGAAAGACCTGATATTCCAAAAGAATATTTAGAGCTTGAAGCTTATTTAAATAATGTATTCACGAATAGACAGAAAGAACTATTAAAGCAACAACGAAAACAATATGAGGAAGATGGAGATGTAATTATAAAAAATCAGACATATGACGTTTATTCGAAGCAGCTGAAAACTGAAGATGATATTCCTCTAGAGCAGTTAAATTCAAAACCAGATAATTGTCAAATAGAACCGTCAAAAAGAGTAGATGCAATTCTCGACAGACTGAATGAGCTGTCCCAAATTAGTCTGGAACAATCTAAAATAATAGATCACATAGAGCAAACTCAGTTAAAACTAGAGCAAAACAAATATCTATATGTTGGCATATTTGTTTTATTATTAATATCCGGCGGGGCAATTATTGTGCTTTCACCTGGCATAGGTCTGTTTGGTATAATAGTTTACGTTGCTGTCTTATTTGCATATCGTTTTTGGACACATAAAAAAGGATACTGGAAGTTCCTTACTCAAGAGGAGAGAGAAGCGTGTATAAAAAAGTGGGAAGCAGAAAATGATGCACATAGGAGCATGTGGGATGCACCCATTAAATCAGCGCACATTATAAGATTGGAAAGAGGTCTCTATACAGGACTAGGAAACAGAAGACCCTATCCGCATGGCCGACGAACAAAAAAATATTAGTAACTATTTTGAACGGACATTATGAAATTTTGTAAAAATTGTTATCGAGAATTTAATGAAAGAGAAGATGATGCCCTTAATCCTATAGATGAACTGGGAAAGATATTTTTAGAGGCTACGGGTGAGATGAATGTTATGGATTACTGTTCCGAGTGCCGTGAAGAATTGGGGTTGGTGAATATAGCAGGATTTGAGAAGTGAATGAACGACAGTAAATCAATGTGTTTTAAGGGTGTGTGGGCCAGATCAGCATCAGATTCAATTAAGAAAGAAATCCGCCACAAATCAACTAAAAATCATCATAAATCCAGCATGGTCTATGACAGGCTGTGATTTGATTTTTTGTGCTTAAATGCTTGAAATTAGTAACTGGAATTTCGCACTCTTTAATATCGGTTACAGTGTAATAATTTTTAAAATTAGCATTCCATGAGCCCCAAGGCTTTGGATGTGGTTTAACATCAACATAGATATAGAATTCATCGATCAATTTAGCCTTATATCTCGTGTAGTTCTTATAAAACAGATAAACATTTACACTCTTAAATTTATAAAAATTATCTCTCATATTTTTCATCTCTGTTTTGCTCATATCAGACCCAAAGGAAACCTTACCATATAAAGGGAAAATATCCCTTACTGATTTTTCTAGATATGACTCTGGTACAGGTGCTAATATGCCGGGTATAATCTTGTTTCTATAACTACTTGGCTGCCTAATTGTTTCTGCAGACTTTGGAGCAATTGGTACATTTGATTTCGGAATTGCTAAAACTGGTGAAACATTGTGTACTTTTCTCAAATGTTTTTCAAGTCTATCCGTTCGTATGGAGGCGCCACACTTTTCGCACTTTATTAGAACGCGTTGGCTATGTTTGGCCTGTAAATCTGTCTCTAAGCTGTCTGTCAAAATATTATTAACCTTTCCCGAATTATTTATCAGGCTGTCAGCTTCTATAAGTGCACCGCACTTTTCACTTTTTTGAAAAACAGTAAAATTTAAAGGGCCTAATTCTTCATCTTCATAATAACCTTTTCCAAGACATTTATTACAGTCTGGAATTAAACCTGCACATGGGCAATTCTTTTTCATATTAGCCCTCTTTTAAATTGTTTTTGAATGGGTAGTAATGAAATTGAATATCTTTATTAGGTTGTCTTTTTTCATAATTTTATGATTTTTTGCAAATCGCCATCCCGTAGGATACGTCAAATATACGCTAACATTTTCTGAAAACCATATTTCGTCCTTGATGATTGCACCGTTTTTCAATATCGATATATAGTTGCCTGTAGTAAAATATGATCTTTTAATAATATCGTATTGTGTCTTGCCAAAGCAGATTATGTTCATGATTTTATTATCAACAATAAGTTTCTTAATTGCTTCCTTGCTTGTTTCAACCATTTTTTCATATTCTTTTTTTCCAAAGAAATCAATCAAATGCGTTGGATCTTCTGTAGGAAAAGGGAAAAATACTGCCATAAAGAATCTGAAAGGTCCTTGATATTGGTTTTTAATCATAACGGCAGTATCAATTTTTTTATCGTATTCGAAACATCCAGTGTCTCTCAACGTATCCCAGAAGGGATTTGTCCTTCCTATTCTGTTTGGTGACAAAAACATTCCTTGTTTAACAGAATGAGGATGGGGATTACTCAACAATATCAATATGGGAGTCTTGGAATTAACTTCAGGGATCAGAGGTCCTTCCGTTTTATAACGAATTTGATGATGGGTATCGTCAAACATATACAAGTCTGACCATTCGCTCAAATTTTCTTGGATCGTTGATTTGACAGTATCATAATTTCTATCAACAGTGGTGACTTCTTCATGGATGATCGACAAAGAATTCATTTCTTTTCCTTTCATTTTACTTAATTGTTAAAAGGATAGACTTCAGAGAGGCCGGATTCATTTTTCAATCCGACCTCTCGACAATTTCACTTCTGCTTTTCAATCTCCACTTCCAAATCATCATCCATATCTGATAAATCATATTTTATTCGTTTACGTATTGCCATAAACTCGACCCGAGCTTCAAAAAAATAAAAAATTTTACCCGATCCAATAAGGAAGGCATACTTTCATCATCGCGCATATCGATCCTCCTTTCTTCTCTTTTTATCGAGATTGTATAGTGTCACCACTGTCGTCTCATTATGACTTAACAGAACCGCTTTATCTTTGATTCTGTCAAGAGCCTGTATCAGATGCTTTTTTCTTTTCTGAGTCATCTGATACTCGACCATGTTTCCGTGTCTTGCTACGCAATTTCCAAAGAATGTTATGAGCTCAATATCATCGGCCTGAAATCCTCTCTGCTGCTTTCTAACTAGTGCGTGCTTCGACAATTCCATTGCGCCACCTCCAAAAATAATTTAAAATTACTCTGCATATTTTTGTTTTTATTTTACCCCATGTTTTCCGATTGTCAAGAAATTTTTTTTGTAAGTCCTTGATATAATTAAATAAATAACAATAATAATTAATATTAAATAATAATAATGATAATAATAATAAATCGTAAATAAATAGTACCTGTAATAGATTTCGAATTCAGATAGTGGTAAGTGAAGCAAAGTCCGTCAGCATATTGGTCCTAAACATGAGGCATTCAGATCATGACAACCATTTATAAGAACAGTAACGAATCCTCTTGGTCTAAATATGCCTTATGTATTTCCTTTCCAGATAATATCCATCAGCAGATCCTTGAATGGCAAGCAAATTTGGATAAGATGGTTTTTGATGAGCAGATAAAAACGGGAAGTTACCATGGTCGCTTTCCAGTTAGAAATGGTATACGCACGCATATGAAAGGATTAAAGGAAAAAGGTATCGTTCGACCATACTATGGAGCGACCAGTGCACATGCATGCACTTATTCCCTGCAAATCACACCACCGACATGTATTATTGGCGTTGAACATGAAGCAGCAGAAAAGAAAGCCTCATTTGAAGATTCGGCGGAAATTCTTCAAATAGATGCATCGGAAAATACCCATAATAGCAACAGCGGATTTATCGTGGGGAATCAAGAATACAGAACCCTTCAAGAATGGGTTAACTGGAATGACAAAGATGAGTTTACCTCCCGATATATTTACAAATTTATACCGGGTTCTATTGGTGTAGCTGTTAGGGTAATAGATACGTACACAAAAGATCAGATTGACATCAGTGATTATGACAATTGGTAGCACAAAGAAAGGCTATCCTTGAATTCAATTGATGATCGAAGCCAAAATAAATATAACAAACGCACGGATCATTCATCCACAACGGAATACTACAATAGAAATGCCCGAGCTTATTATGATCAAACAGCAAAACTTGATATTTCTAATCGCTATGACAAGTTTTTAAAATTGATTCCCCAAAATGGGAAAATTCTGGATGCAGGCTGCGGATCAGGCAGGGATAGCCTGTTTTTCAAACAGCAAGGCTATGGCGTCGTTTCATTTGACATATCGAAAGAACTCGTTGAGCTGGCGTCACGGCTGATAGGGCAGGAAGTTCTTCACATGTCTTTCAGTGACCTTGATTTTGAAAATGAGTTTCAAGGGATTTGGGCCAGTGCATCGTTGCTGCATATTCCGCAAGAAGAAATAGATGATGTTTTTGGAAAATTATCAAGAGCTCTAAAAGAAAATGGGGTTCTTTATGCATCATTCAAGTACGGCAACAAGGAAAGAAAAGACGGTGACCGCTTTTTCAATGACTTCAATGAAGAAAAGTTAAATTTGCTCATGAATCGCCAAAAAAATATGAAGATAGAGAAATATTGGATTACAGAAGACGTCAGAGCTGATCGGAAAAACGAATTCTGGATGAATGTATTACTTGTCTTGCATGGTGAAGGTAAACATCGATTATTCTCAGGTTGATTGTATTGATTCAATCAATTTGGAGCACTTCACCATCCTTCACAAGCCTCACATTATTGAAGTCGTCTTGAAATCTCTCTGAATGAAAGCTGTGGACAGGAATAAGCATTGATGGATTTATGGTATCAGCCATTTTGACTAAATCTTCTTTTGTTGCATGGCCGCCTGTATGCAGGTATTCCATGCGGACTTCCTTCCCTTCAAAATATGTCCGCAATTCATTCAAGCGCTTGTCTGTTTTAAAATATCCAGGCCACATAGAATAAACCCAAGTGGTACCTTGAAGGCCAAAGAATTTCTTAATGTTAAACAGGAAGCCAGGACGAATCAACATAACGACTTTATCTTCAATCTCCCGCAGCTTTCTCCAATTGATCCCATCTTGAAGATACTTTTCCAATATATTTTTTAAGCCAAGCTTTTCAAACCTTCGGGCAAGTGGCCCTGGGTAACATACTCTTATTCTGGCCCAGGATGCTTGCGGAATGTTTGCATATTTACCCAGACTTTCGAGAACTTCGGCGGTGTAAAAATCAATGATGAAAAGCCGTTCAGATCGCATAGTGGCTTTGAAGAGCGTCACCAACCTGTCGATGTTTTGACTGGAAGCACTAACCATTACGATCCCTGATGTCTCCTGTATCAATTGCACGAACTTTTCTTCAAGTTCCTCTTCTGTAAGCGAGATCTCATCTGACCGTGGGCCGATCATGGTTCCTTCCATGACCAATACATTGAGCTTAGGCAAATCATTGATCAGCTTATCGAATATCGCCATCTTTCTGCCATGAGCACGAAAATCACCTGTGTAAAAAAGATTCTTACCTCCGGCAGAGATGAGAAAGCCGTATGCATCAAAAGCCGAATGATCCACAAGATAAGGTGTAATGGAGAAAGAACCGATCCTGAAGGTATCCCTGTCGTTAAATAAACTGGGTGTAAAGGGTCGCATATTGTGAGGATTAATTTTTGAGGTCAGTTCCATAAGGTCAGCCGAAGCAGGCCCACTATAGATCGGTATATCGGGTGGCAACATTCCCGCCAGACCATAGTGATCCATGTGAGCGTGAGATAGAAGCACACCATTAATTTTCTTGATCCCCTGCCGTATTTCATCGAACAAAGGCTGCGGTAGATTCAATTTGGGGTCATCATCAAAACGGCTATCTAGCGGAAGTCCGACGTCCAGAAGAATCGTGGAATCCATATGACTGAGCTCCACGCAATTGCCTCCAACCTGATGTGCGCCGCGATGAATAATTAATTTCATAAGACAAACCTTACAGGATGAAGAGATGGCTATTGCTTACTTCTCATAATATCCTTTATTGAGGCCACCGAGCCCATGAACAGATCCATTCCATCACCGTATTTCCCGTACACTTTGCCCGTTCTGTAATAGTCACATGGTTGGCCATCTGAATTGTACACGACGCCAACTTGATTATCATAGATAAAAGCATTGAGGAGCGTTGCCAGTTCTTTTGCTATACGATAGCTGGTTTCATGGGACTCCCTGGTATGCAGCGATTCAAGGGCGATCTCAAACTGGGGCGTAAACCATACAACCGTTGGTGATCCGTTAGTCCAAAATTCATCTTTTTCAGGTTCGGTTTCTATGTATATATCTATGCAGATATTATCTTTTATTGAATGATAACCATATTCATCTTGACGAAATTGATTAGCCAATAGGAAGTCAATAACGGTTTTCATGCGTTCATCTGTAATTTTCTTATCCATTATTACTGAAATATCTAAGGACAAAAGGCCTCCTCGTTGTGGCTCAAGCGTAACTCTCTATGTCTGATGATACCAGCAACTTCCACTGGTCTCGTTTCAACTCAGGAATGGCATCTGAGTTTGAAATGTGAATTATTTCTAGGTCGGTTGTTTTTTTGTATTTGTCACATGCTTTTCGACAGGCCTCGTCAAAAGCGGGTTCGTCTATGGGAAGAATCATCAAGGATATTTTTGTGCGAAACTCTAAACTGAGATCATTCAATGTTTTTTTAATAAGACCGATTTTATTTTCTACACCATTGTTTAATCCATAATCCCGATAATAAGAAAGGGGGGCAAGGATCATTAGGTCAACTTCATTATACTCTCCAAATTCTTTATTATGTTTTATGCCTCTCTCTTTGATAATTTCATATTCAATTAAATTTTTCAGGCTCTCCACTATGGCAAAAAGAGGTGAATTTTTGCTTGACCACGGTTTTAGCTCTACAAAAATGAATCTTGATTCATTCTCCTTTATTCCGATATCTATGGACTCCTTGTTTCCTCCTATTGGTATTTGATTAAAATATGTGTCCGGATCATTAGATGCAGTGATAAATCTCTCGAGCGCTTCTTCTTTTCTATAGGGAATATTATTGCTCTTAACAGTAAATCCGTCCCTATTTCTTAGAAACAGAAGTTTGTTTCCTCTTGGCCTCTTATCTGTTTGATCAATGACTTTCTTGAGGACTGAGTGCAAGCTCTCGGGTGTAAAACCCAAATCACCATTTACAAGATAATTAAACCAGCCTTTCCTACGTTTTATGCTGCAGTAGTCACCGCTTCTAGAATTCAGTTCTGATATGACATTGTTAAGAATGTTTTTCATTGTTTGAACCTCCAGATGTTTGACTTAAACATGGCAGTTGATTTGAATTTATTTAATGCATAAGTGTGCTTCCTCAATGGTCAGGATTAGGACAATTTAAGAGTGTGTAACTGCTCTACTATATCCACCATGCCCATAGTATCCAGGCCACAATATTCTTCCAGTAAGTTTCTAACCTTGGCCTTGTCTTGATTATCCTCTGTAAATGTAATCCTGTAATATTCTGCACTGGCAGTTCCGCCATCACCGATCTCCATGTCAGCATATGACTTACCAGTTAGCACGGGTAATACTTTCTTGATTGAGCAACTCCCGTTTTGTTTGGGATGATAATAGGCAAATGCTCTGAAAGGCTGAAGTAAATCGATAATCCTTTCTTCTATGGATTCCACCCATTTTTTGTACTTTGGGAGCACTTCTGCACATTCTTTAAGTTTGCCTATCTCAAAACCGGCATTATAAGCAATTACAGAACCTTTCGTTCCCATGACTTCTTTTAACTCTGCCATAAACTCGGGACGTGGATCATTGGGACCGTCTGCCAGAAATGAATAATGTGCCGGGCTGGCCCCCTTTTTTTTAACTACATGAACGGAGAACTGGAAGGGTATTTGCTGATAGGGTTTAGAGTCATCAAACATTGGAATAGCTGAAGCAAACGTTTCAAAGTCCATGTAATAAGCAGGATATTGAATTTTATCTAAAAACTCTTTTATCTTCGTTCGATCAATATAAGGCTTGCCGGTTTTTTCACAGTCAACC
>JAGVVH010000447.1 GCA_019135895.1 Bacteroidota bacterium
AAACAGATGCAAGGCGAAATAATCAGAATTGTCGAACACATAATTACCTTACACACTGAACTCAGTGTATGTAAATTGGCAGACAGAGTTGACCAGATAAAGTCTCAGATTAATCATTTTGAAATTAAAATAAACGAACTTGTCTACCGGCTATACGGGTTGACGGAGGAGGAAATTTCTATTTTAGAAATCAATTGAGCCAATCCAGTCGGGCATCTTTCATTATGAGAAACAAAATATTCATAAGTCATGCAAATCCTGAAGATAATGATCAGGCCAGATGGTTAGGACTTCAGCTTATGACTATGGGTTATGAAGTATGGTGCGATGTTTTTAACCTTAAAGGAGGGGAAAAGTTCTGGAAAGAAATTGAAAATGAGATCAGACAAAATACCTGCAAGTTTCTTTATGTGCTAACAAGGAATTCGATTGGCAGCAAGGATTGAAAAACTTACTTGCTGTTTTTGAGGAAGAGCCAAAAGTAGTAATAAGTGAAAATCCAGATTTCGAAAATATAAGAAAGTATTGGAGCACGATTTATTTAAATGATAGGAAACCTGTTGAAAAGGAAGAAACATATACCTCCAACTGGTTCCCAATTTCCAGATTACCTGACATATTATACGTACATGATTTCAAAGGTTTAATTAAAAAAGGTTTTGAATGGGAAAATCTTCCATTTCCCACAATTGGGTATAAAAAGCATACTGTCACATTTGCACCTGCACCTGATTTTATTCCATTCATTCCTGGTGTCGAAAACTACAATAGCGACTTAAGTAAAAAGTACATTGTAGATGAGATTCTGCAAAATAATTATGAAGATACTAATGTTAAGAACAGAACTCTTGTCAATTTTATAAACTTCCTGATAAAGACCGGATTTGTGAAAACACTGAAAGCAAAAGGTTTATTAAGCTATGAAATGTCCGGTACAACTGCATTCTGCTATTCAAAAGATATGAATATTGATAAGATTTTCCCTTTTGGACAGCTTGTCGGAAGACTAAAAGAACGGAATTGGCATTTTGCCTATAGTGGATTCCCGGATCTGGTACACATGGTATTTGTTATAAAATCGCACATCTTACTTTCCGAGAATGGGGAAATTGTTGATTCCAAGAGGGTCCAACAATCTGGAAGAAGAAAACAAGGTTCAAACTGGTGGAATAAACACTGGAAAGAGAAATTAATGTCCGCAATTAGCATAGTTTCAGATGAAAATGGCTTAATAAAAATAAATGTTGGAAGAAGTATTGCTGTTTTCATTGAAAGTAAACCATTGGCATTCAGCAGCTATGTTAGTTATTATGATCCTGACGAATCAAGGGAAGCTTTGGATGATTTTACTGATGAGGGGGATGATGAAGTTATTTCTGAGCAGCAATCCATAGAGAATGAACAATCTCATTAAGATACCAGAACCAAAATTATTGTTTGGGTATAACCAAAAATTGGAAGATCCACGAGACGGTTTGACGATCTTTGGTCCGCTTGAACCATTACGACCATATGGTATCATAAGCGGGGTTATAAGCACCAAACAGGGACTCGAAAAGTTTAAAAAGTTTCTTAAGGAAATAGAAAGTCCAATTTATAATCGAGATAATACTTCCCGGCCATTTTTCCCAGGATTTAATTCTGTATTTAAGATGGAATGGTCCCCGGAGAAAATATATCACATTAACATTGAAAATTCAGAACTTGGAAAGTGTTTGTATTACGAAGACGTTCATGACCGTACTTATTATACCGTTTCACTTTTTGCTGATAAGATCATTTCTGCTAATAAAGATGATCACGCCGGTATTAACTTATGGGTTGTTATAGTACCAGATGAGATTTACGAATATTGCAGGCCTCAATCAACAATTAAAAAGGAACAGGTTATTATTAAAAAATCTATTTCTAAATCCCGGGCAAAGAAACTGATTAAAGAGCCATCAATATGGGAAGAAGATAATGTGGCGGCTGCACCTTACTCATATGAAGCAAATTTTCATAACCAGTTAAAAGCAAGGTTACTTAAACATACATTACCAACACAAATTATCCGTGAGAGTACTTTATCCCCACAAGACTATCTTAATTCACTGGGTTTTGTTAAAAGAGATTTTTCAAAGATCAGAGGTCATTTTGCATGGTCAATATCAACAGCAGCTTTTTATAAAACAGGAGGGAAACCATGGAAACTGGCAGATATAAGAAAAGGTGTTTGTTACGTTGGACTGGTTTTTAAAAAGGATGAAAGAAGTAGTGATCCCAGAAACGCATGCTGTGCAGCACAAATGTTTCTTGATAGTGGGGATGGTTTTGTTTTTAAAGGTGCGGTTGGACCATGGTATAATACAAAATTTGGCGATTTTCACCTAAAACCTAATCAAGCAGAAGAATTAATTAAAATGGCTATTAATACTTACAGGTCCACAGAAGGTAGCGATCCGACGGAAATATTTCTTCATGCAAAAACCAAATTTGATGAGAAAGAATGGGAGGGATTTAAAAGAGGTACTGGTGTGAAAACAAACATTGTTGGGGTAACAATAAAAGATCATGTCCCCCTCAAAATATATAGAGATAATAGCAAATTTCCGATATTAAGAGGTCTTGCCTTTATTGACACGGATCAGTCCGGATATCTTTGGACAGTTGGGTTTGTGCCTCGGCTTGACACATCACTTGCATCAGAGGTTCCAAATCCGCTATTTGTTGAAATAAATAAGGGATCTGCAGATATACAACAGGTTATGACTGATATTCTGGCGCTCACTAAACTCAATTACAATGCTTGTATATATGCAGATGGAAAACCAGTTACACTGAGGTTTGCTGATAAAGTTGGTGATATATTAACTTCTGCCCCATTAGATAAAAAAGAAGCTCCACCGCTATCTTTTAAGTACTATATATAAATCAACAGAAATAATGGATAATCCTGTAGTTAGCTATATAAGATTTCTAACTGATAATAATATCACTGCAAAGTACCGTGATATTCCTGATGAGTTTGATCATAAAGACGAATTGTTGGCCGAAATTGAACTTGAAATGGATGGAAATATGCCAGATTCAATGCGCTATTTTGAAATAAATGGAATAAGCAGTCCTGTGGATCTGGAAGAAATTCTTGAAAGCCAATTCAATTCTTTTAAAATTGCATTAATTAGTGGTGCGACAGTAAATAAATCAGGAATCAAGAGAGAAATCCATGCGCAGGTATCCAATGCAAACAAGGAATTGATACTGATAAAGCAATCAGTTGTTCCATATAAGGATATTACACTTAATTCCCTGATCGATCTTAAGATCCAGTACATTGAAAAAACCTTAAACGTTACACTTGAGGAAAATAATATAGCAGCTGATGATCTGATTAATAAGGAAGCAAGTCCTGTCCATGTTCTCAGAGTGAAAAAAGAATTTGAAAAAACTGGCTATTATATTATTCAAAAATTGCATATGGAATTAAAAAAAGCCGGTTACATAAATTGTCATTTCCGTGAATTCAAAAGACTCTTTCTTCTGCCAGGTGATAAAATGCCAGAGTGTACTCCTTCTTCAGTAATATGGCTTGCTAACTTTGCTCATTTCTCGTATTTCTTTAAATGTATTAATCGTCCGTTTTTAATTCGCTCAGTGGAACCAGGAAATTTTAAAATAGCCTTAGATTTCTTTTTTAGGTCTGTTGACGGAACTAAATTTTCTACAAGTCAGCCCAAAGACCAGGGTCATACTAATCAGGAGATTAAAAAGCGGTTTGATGCCATTATGAGAAGGACTGAATTACAAAAAAGTACGACATTTCGATAACATAATACGACATTAAATAACTATTGATAATCTTTTTTTAATACATGATAATAGCCATTTACATGGTATTATCTACCAATAAGTCGTTGTTCTAAACGACATATCCTACGACATTCTAAAAATCATCCATTTTCTTCGTAATGCACTGAATACATTTGCATTACAAACATTTATTATTAATTTAATTTTAAATAAAATGAAAAGGAATGATTTTTTTGAACAGGAAAGGCAGAAGATGATCACCATCTTCGAAAAGTACGGAAGTATCGTGCCAACTTTTACTATTCAGTACGATGATGGAACCATAGCAAGCTTTGCTACAAATTTTGACAGTGTTCTTGACAAAGAAAACTTCAATTACATCATGCGTAAATTTTGTACTGATCCAAAAATTATCTCCAGTGTCTTTGTTACAGAAGGGTGGACCTCAAAAATTGCCGAGAAAGAAAATAAACGGCCATCAGAATGTGAAGACAGAGAAGAGGTAGTTATGATGATTTATAGCGCACGTAATGACGTTCAGGAAATACATCTTTATAAGCCGGATCAAAACCGGAAGCTTGAATTTGTAATTTCGTCAGATGAATATAAAGGCAGGTTTTCAAATCCATTTTCAGACCCATGTCTGACAGTTTCTGATAGGAAAAGGGTAACACAAGAATTCCACAATGACATGCTTGACTTATTGTGTCATGCTTATAATGAATGTCAATACATGGGATACTTATTATTCTTCCTTACTGACTCAATGGAGCCACGAACTTTCTGGCAACTGACCGAAAAAGAATGGTGTGACAGGACTTGGTTAAAACAAATGATCCGTTCAAGATGCCAGGAACTTCAGACATTAGCCTTCGTATTAGTGTTCCCTGAGGATGACAAAATTAAGGTAATATTTGAATCGAGGGAGGATCAGAAATTGCATATATACAGCATAGATCATTCAACTGATACCTTGAGATTGGATGGCACAGAGAAATACAATGGTGAGTTTTCCGGATTCTTAAAAGAAGTTGAATTTTCCATCATTCCCGCATTGAGTAGTCCCTTTCTCAATTGACTTCTGGTTAACAGAAGGTTGAATATTTTGTAAATCCTACTATTTATTTACTGTTATGATAATTGAAATATAACAAATATGCATATGAATAAAACAGAATTAACAATTGGCATGATTGGCTACAGGCCGACAATGCTTGAATCTATGAAGATCTCCTTTATAGGAGAGGTATTTGATCTTACCAATTGCGCAGTAATGCGAGAACTTATTTACGGTCACTGGACACTTGATGAACTTCACGCCTTAGCTCGAAAAACAAATCGGGATTATAAGGGTCTCACACTCCCTTATCTAAAAAAAGCTTTCGATCCTAAAAAGAGTGTCAAAAAAATACTAACAGATGGGAACAGGTTATATCGATACGAAATTCTTGGTTTTGACGACCCTGAAGACCCGACCGTATGGGAGTTTATCCCGGATGATAAAATCATTAAAGACTAAGATCATGAAAATAACGAATCCATATCATTATACAATTGAAGAGATGAAGCAAATAATTGCTGAATGGGAAGAAATGGGCCAGATAATTGATGATTACAAAGCATCAGAAGGAATCGAAGTTCTGACAGAGGAAGAATTTACAAACCTTTTTGGAGAATCATCCATATACCCAAACATATATTTTGCTGAACCTGGTGAAGGTTATGATTATGCATTTATGTCAGAATATGAGCGAGTTTTATTGGAAAACGGCATCAATCCTTTTAC
>JAGVVH010000057.1 GCA_019135895.1 Bacteroidota bacterium
CATCAACCTATGAGTGCTCTTTTAGCTTTTGTATAAACCAAACGGTTTAAAATATAATGTATTGAAAAAGAATTATATAGCAGTAATTCTACTATTAAAAATTTACGTATGAAAGAATATATAGCTCATATTCGTTATGATGATGAAAAAAAGATTGTTCAATCAGTAAAAGATCATCTTGAGCACGTATCTCTGATAACTTCAAATAATGCTTCAAAAATTGGTTTAGTAAAAACAGGTGAGCTAATAGGGCTTTTGCATGATTTTGGGAAATATAGTTCTGCATTCCAGAACTATATTGGTTCTGCTACTGGAGTAATTGATCAAGACGAAGATGAATACATTGACACTTGTAGGATGAAAGGTAAAGTAGATCATTCAACTGCAGGTGCTAAGTATTTATGGAACAAAGCATATCATGAAAATTCACAAAAACAAGCGGTAATTCAGTTACTTACTTTATGTGTTGCGTCTCATCACTCAGGCTTAATAGATTGTTTGACAACTGATGGAAAGAATGCTTTTGAGAAACGTATGTCCACGCCAGAGGAAAGATGTCATCTTGACGAAATAAAAGGAAAAGCTGATGATGTATTACTTAAAAAAATAAATAACTTGCTTGATGACGACGAAATTTTTAACGAGGTAATCAATTTGTTTAAAAAGATAAACAAGAATAATTGTAATGAAACTTTAAAAAAATTTCAGGCTGGATTAGCAGCTCGTGTGCTTTTTAGTTGTCTAATTGATGCTGACCGTACCGATACGGCAAATTTCGAAAATGTTAACCAGGCTAAACTAAGGCAGGATGGTAAATACGTTGAATGGGAAGTGTTAATTGAAAGACTAGAAAAAAAACTACATGATTTTGTAATCAACCCAAACAGAAGCCCTATTGATGGCATCAGAAATATAGTATCAAATGCTTGCTTAGAGAGAGCAAAAGATGAAATGGGTGTTTTTACCTTAACAGTACCGACTGGAGGAGGGAAAACATTGTCGAGCCTTCGGTTTGCTTTACACCATGCAAATAAGCACAAACTAGACAGGTTAGTATTTATAATACCTTATACCTCAATTATTGATCAAAATGCACGTGTTGTACGCGATATTTTAGAATTAAACAAAAACGAGCATGGTAAATTTGTTTTGGAACATCATTCGAATTTATTACCAGAGTTGCAAAATTGGAAAACGAAAATTCTCTCTGAAAACTGGGATGCGCCCATCATTTACACGACAAGTGTCCAATTTTTAGAAACACTTTTTAGCAGCGGTACGCGTAGCGCAAGACGTATGCATCAATTAGCGCGCTCAGTAATTGTTTTTGATGAAATACAAACGTTACCTATCAAAACTATCCATTTGTTTTGCAATGCCATTAACTTTTTAACCACCTATTGTCATTCAAGTGTGGTTTTATGCACAGCAACACAGCCATTACTAAATAAGGTTAATGAAGAAAAAGGTTGCATTAGATTTACAAAAAAAAATGAAATTGTTCCTAATGTTGAAACAATCTTCGATAACTTAAAGAGAGTTGAGGTCATAAATAAAACTAGACCTTCAGGCTGGGATGTCCGTGAAATTTCTCGATTAGCCATTGAACAAGTAAGTAAAAAATTAAGTTGCTTAATTATCGTTAACACAAAGAAAAACGCTCGGGAAATCTATCAAGAACTCATACAACATACAGATTTCACTGTTTATCATTTAAGCACTAGCATGTGTGCGGCACACCGAATAGCAAGTCTTAATGAAATTAGGAAAAAGCTTAAAGAAATGGAACCAATTATTTGCGTAAGCACTCAACTTATCGAAGCAGGTGTAGATGTTGATTTTGGCACTGTTATACGTTTTGTCTCAGGAATTGACTCCATAGTACAGGCTGCAGGACGCTGTAATAGGAATGCTATAAGACCGTTAGGGAAAGTATTTGTTGTAAATCCAGAAAACGAAAATATCGACTCATTACATGATATTAAAACTGCAAGAAATATAAGCTTCCGTATTTTCGATGAACTTCAAAATCCAGACTCGGGATTACCCAGTGACTTAATTCATCCTCAAGTTATGGAACGCTATTTTCAATATTATTTTTATAACCGGTCCGATGAAATGGAATACAATGTCAATGTTGGTAGAAATGATACGTTATTAAATTTGTTAAGTGATAATTCAATTTCTGTCAGTGAGTATTCAAGAGAAAATGATAAACAACCACCAATGTATTTTAAGCAAGCCTTCGCTACTGCTGGTAAAGTGTTTAAAGCCATAGATGCACCAACACAAGGTTTAGTGGTCCCTTATTCAGATAAAGGGGAAAAAATTGTAGCAGATTTTTTTTCGCAATATGCAGTTGAACAACAATATAAATTATTACGGAAAGCCCAGAAATACACGGTAAATACATTCCCTAACGAAATTAAGAGGCTTTCTGAATTAATGGCAATTCGCGAAGTTCCAGAGATTGGGGTGTTGGTATTGATTGATCCCCGCTTTTATCATCCTCAATTTGGCTTAAGTACTGAAATAAATACAAAATACGAAACACTAATATAAATAATATGGATACACCAAAAAACAGCATTCAGTTTAAATTGTGGGGTAGATATGCCTTGTTTACCGATCCAATTACAAAAATGGGTGGTGAACGATGTTCATATCATATTCCAACATACGAGGCGCTTAAAGGGGTGGTAAAATCAATCTATTGGAAACCAACCCTGATATGGCACATTGACAAGATACGCATAATGAAACCAATACGGACACAAACGAAAGGAACAAAACCATTAAAAATTAGCGGAGGAAATGATTTAGCAATTTACACTTACTTAGTTGATGTTGAATATCAGGTTTTGGCCCATTTTGAATGGAATATGCATCGACCAGAGCTTATAAACGACCGTATTGATGGCAAACATTTCCAAATAGCACAACGTACTCTACTGCGAGGTGGACGTCAAGATATTTTCCTTGGAACACGAGATTGTCAGGGCTACGTCGGTCCCTGCCAGTTTGGAGAAGGGCAAAGTTATTACGACAATGTCGATGAAATAGCTTATGGTCTTATGTTTCATAGTTTCGGTTATCCAGATGAAACAGGTAACAACATGCTTGTTACACGATTTTGGCGTCCAGTAATGAAAAAAGGGGTAATTGATTTTACACGAACCGATGATAGAACAAACATTATCAAAGAGGTGCGGTCAATGACAACTAAGAAATTTGGCGAATGTATAAACTTTCAAAAAGTAGAAAATGAGTATGAAATAATTACTATGCACATCGGTAGGGAGGACGGTAAATTATGAGCTGGTTAAATGTGTTGTACCAAACCTATGAGAATTGTTATGGAATGATAGATATTTCCCAGACAAGCGGTGTCAAGCCTAAAAAACCCTTACTACCCCCTTTTCATACCTTACAAAACTCACATATTGAAGTCACTATTGATGAAAATGGGAATTTTATGGATGCCAGTTTTATCGAAGACAAAAACGACCGAGAAATTATTATTCCCTGTACCGAAAAATCGGCTTCACGAACAAGTGGAGAGGAACCACACCCGCTTTGCGATAAAATTCAATATTGCGCACAAGATTATTTAGGGAATAAAAAATCTTATTTTAACTCGTACATAAAAATACTTGAAGAATGGTATTTTTTTGACAAAAAGAATCGTTTTCTCCATGCAATTTATTCATATGTTCAAAAAGGCACTTTATACCATGATATACTGAGCACTGGAAAAGAGTTCGGTAGACCCAACAAGGACAGTGGTGATTTTTTAATACGTTGGAAAGTAAATATCCCAACTATCTCTGAAAATCGTTGTTGGAAAAACAATCAATTGTTTGAGAGTTGGCAAAGGTTTTCTGAATCTAAGGAGAGTATTGAGGATATTTGCATGGTAACTGGTATAAAAAAACCTATTGCAATTAATCATCCAAAGCGTATCCGAAATAGTGGCGATGGTGCAAAACTAATATCCTCCAATGATAGAACAGGTTTTACCTTTCTTGGAAGATTTCTTCTAAATGATTTTAATAACGAAAAAATATCAAATCAGGCAGCATCTATCAGTGTCGAAATCTCACAAAAAGCACACAGTGCTTTGCGTTGGCTTATTGATAGACAAAGCTTTCGTAATGGCGATCAGGTCATAGTATCCTGGTCTGTAACGGGAGAAGAAAAACCTAATGAATTTTCTGATACAAATACGCTGTTTGGGGATAGTGACGAAGAAAAAATTATTGAACTGAATACCTACAGGCTTTATGATGCAGGCCAGACTTTTGCTAACAAACTATCAAAAAAAATTGCCGGTTACAGAGGATCACTAGATGACTCAAAAAAAATTGTAATAATGGGTTTAGACTCAGTTGGGCCTGGCAGAATTTCGATTACCTTTTATCGCGAGCTGACGGGATCAGAATTCCTTGACAGATTAGAAAAATGGCATTCTGATATGGCTTGGCATTTTATTGAATTTGTAAAAGATCCTGTTAATAAAAACAAAACAATCTCTGGGCATTTAATTTACGCTCCTGCCCCACGACTTATTGCCGAGGTTTGTTATGGAAAAAAACTGGATGATAAGCTTAAAAAGACTACTATCGAAAGGCTTTTGCCTTGTATAATTGATGGGAGACAAATACCTGAAGACCTAGTCAATGTGGCTGTAAAAAGAGCTTCAAATAAAACTGGAATTGAACACTGGGAATGGGAACGTACCCTAAGTGTAGCATGTGCACTTTATAGTTGTCAATTGATCAGAAAAGATAATAAAACAATAAAAATTATGTCACTTGAAAAAGAAAGATTAGACCGAGATTATTTATATGGCAGGCTGTTAGCTATTGCCGAACATCTCGAAGAAATTGCACTAAATGTTGCAAAAGAATCTCGTGAAACTACCGCATCTCGTTTAATGCAGCGTTTTGCAGATTTCCCATTTTCTACATGGAGAACCATTGAATCTTCACTCGTGCCATATAAGTCAAGATTAAGTGTAAATCGTCCGGGTTTTCTCATAAATATGAAAAAACTACTTGATGATGTACATTCTATGTTTTTGCCTGGTGATTTTGAAAATGATAGTCGGCTATCTGGATCTTACTTACTTGGCTATCACTGCCAGAGACTAGCGTTAAAGTCTAAAAATCTTGAAGAAGTAGATAACAACAATTAACTCTTTAAATAAATATTATATGGCAACTTTAGACAGTAAAATTGATTTTGCAGTTATTCTGCGAGTAACAAAAGCTAATCCTAATGGTGATCCATTAAACGGTAACCGTCCTCGGATAGATTACGACGGATATGGTGAAATGAGCGACGTTTGCATAAAACGAAAAATTAGAGATCGTCTCATGGAAGCAAAAGATGAT
>JAGVVH010000475.1 GCA_019135895.1 Bacteroidota bacterium
CTTCTTGTAACTGTTCTTTTCTACTTTTTCTTTTTGTCTGTTTTTTCATATGTCAAATTCGTTTTTTCAAAATTAGTTAATTTTTCTTTTGACACAGATTTCAGAACAGTCTCGGGCGACAAGATAAAAAATATGATTATAAGAATTCTAATTTTAAGGATTTTTGGAATCCTTCATTTTGGAATATCATTAATTAATTTTAATAATTTTAAACTCCGAAATGGTTTTGTTAAGAAGCAATTTTCCAAAATAGATTCCTGCTCCAAGTTCTGAAAGATTTATTGTAGTGGTTTCTCCGCTGATTTCTAATTTTTTGACCATTCTTCCCGAGATATCGAATAATTCAATATGACCGGTTATTTGGGTTTGAGGTGAAAGAATTTTGATATTAACTTTTTCGGAAGTTGGATTGGGATAAACCTCAAGTTGTGTTTTAGTGTAAAGATTATTAATTTTCTCAGTTGAGTCTGGAACGGCTATTCCTTTAAAATAACTTATTCCTCCTGCCCAGTTGCCTATCAAAAGCTCAGGATAGAGATCATTGTCGAGATTTCCAGCACAGGGAGCAATTCTTATGCCTTCGTCAATATTATATCTGTGGTTTTGCGATATTTCATAAAGAGCTTCCAGTTCCAGTGTGAAATTCCCTTCCAGGTTTCCATCTATGTTTTTATAATAGAAGATGTTCCCCTGTTCACTTCCGCAAAACAAAACCGTTTCATCTGAGCTGTTTCTGAAAAAACAGGGTACGGAATACCCAAAGTAGGATATTTCATAATTTCGTATGTCAACACCACCTAAAGTATCAGTAATCAATTGAAATTGAGGAATTTCTGTTGAAGAGACATTCCGGAAGAACGAAATATGCCCCCTGCGGTTTCCAATCAGCAGATCTTTCTTGCCATCTCTATCTAAATCAAAGTATTGCGGGGTGCTGAAATCGCCGACATCAATTGACTGATAGGATAGGTTTGGAGGAGTGAAGAGTGGCATTTCGGAAATGGAGTTATTAATGAATAGAACCAGATCCCCCTCTTTCTTTCCACAAAGCAAATCGGGAATGGAATCTCCGTTAAAATCACCGAAAGATGGGTAGAGAGACAAAAATCCATATTGTTTGATATTGCCAAAATCATTCGTAACAAGTTTAAAACGGGGAAGGGTAGGAGTTCCGATGTTTTGATAATAAGAAATGGAAGAAGAGTAATAGGAATTCAAAAAGCCATTGATATAATTTGAACTGTCATAACTGCCATAATTTCCAATAAACAGATCATTCAGACTATCTCCATTCCAATCATACAATACCGGAAACGAGCCGCTTCCCACATCAATCATCTCTTCCTGAAGAAATGAGGTATTGGTTAATTCAAATTGTTGTGAAATGTCAGAATAGTCATATTTCCAAACACTTTTTAAATCTTGGGATTTGATAAGTGAGGGATCTGAGGGAGAAACAATCAGTTCAGGGATGGAATCATTGTCACAATCAATAACAGAGCAAACAGGCATTGACAAGAGATTAACGGGATCAGAAAAATTTGGAAAGAAAGGATTTTGACTGATCATATATGCACTATCAGGAGATCCTCCGTTAGTAAGTAAGATGAGGTTAGGAAAATCTATATCGCCTAATATTAGATCTTTAACTCCATCTTGGGTAAAATCGTAATATAGAAGTGATGAACCGACATGTCTGTCAGCTTCATCGTCAGAGCTTTTATCAGAACAATCAGTAAAAAGAGTAATTACATTATTATCCGCTCCTTCTGAAAAGTGCCCCCAACACTCATCTTCTAATCTGAAATCAGGATTTCCCGGATTAATGCCATAATTTTTTTGAAAGTGAACATATTTGCCCAAAAGCCAGAAATTCAATATATCTAGATCTCCATCTCCGTCAACGTCATCAATTGCCAAATAGTCATCGGGCGATGAGTAAATATTTGTATATCCGCTATAGTAATATGATTGAAGTTGTTCCGTAACAAGTTCAAATGCCGGTTCATTCAGGGAAATATTTTTGTACAAGGCAATGCCGGCAAGTCCGTATGTGAAAATATCTTCTTTACCGTCAAGATTATAATCTCTAAGGATTGCCCAATCGTGTAATTTGGGAAAACAGTGAACATACTGCGGAGCAAAGCTATAACTGCAAGAATCAGTAATTCCCTGATTTAGAAATGTCAAAATTCGATTTCCATTCTTTTCAAAAATAAAGAGGTCATTAAAGCCGTCAAAATTAAGGTCGATTTCTGATATTTTTATTGAATTTAATCCTCCGGACCATGGAAATAAAAGAGAATGCGAAGCAGAATCTTGAACGTCGACTGCAACACTTCTTTCAAATCCGAAGTCACGGGAAAGGGGTTGGCTAAAAGAAAATAATGGGAGAAAATAAAATCCGATAACAAAGAAAAGAAAAACCCTTCTTGATAATTTATTCATCATCTATATTTTCTTTTAATCAATAAAGATGTTATAAAATAGAAAGATAAAAATGCACCTTTATTTAACCCGAAGTTTTTGTCCGATTCTTAAAAAGTCGCTTCTCAAGCCATTTAATTTCTTGATTTTAGTAACGCTGGTATGGTATTTTTGAGCAATACGGGAGAGTGTATCTCCATTTTTTACTTTATAGTAGACTTTGCTGGGAGCCACACTGCTTCCGGTAGAAGAAACTGAAGTAGATTGTTGAGAGGGAGCATTTTGAATAGTAGTATTAATCGAATTGTTTGTTGCTAAATTACTTACAACAGAACAACCGCGAATAAACAGTGTATCAGATTTCAAGTTATAGTTAGCAAAGTCAATTATTTTAGTTGGATTAAAAGGAATCCCTAAATATCTTGTTTCAAAATGAAGATGACTTCCATAGGAGCGACCTGTATTTCCCCCCAATCCGATAGTGTCTCCGGCATGGACCATTTGTCCCGGGTTGACTAATCTCTTTGAAAGATGGCCGTAATAAGTTTCCAAGCCATTGTTGTGACGAAGTACAATCAGGTTCCCGTATCCTCCGGCATTTGTTTGAGAAATTCTAACGATTCCATCAAATGTTGCAACTACCGGAGTTCCTGTAGGATATCCTAAATCAATGCCATAATGCATTCTGCGCCTTCTTTTTCCATAGTTTGAAGTGACGTTATATTTTGCCGGATGACAGTAATTTTCCAAAATTAAGGTATCAGCATATACAGGACCGATATGCTTGTAATGTACAGAAGTAACTTCAAAATTTTGATATAAGGAGAAGCCTGGCATCCATTCAAAATACAAAAATTGAACTACAGGACCGTTATATACTATGTTGTCAAATGATTTGTCATCTTCTTCGTATGTGAGATTATACCCTAATGAATCAACAGAATTCTCATCTTCAATAACATTTTCTCCTTCTACGATATTTAAATTGATTTGATTATTATTGTTTTGTGATTGTAAACTTATGAATGAGAACAAAAATATCAATGATAAAAAATTAATTTTAAGATTCATTGGCTTCAAATTAAATAAACTGTCTAGAACAGTTTTAGGGTTATTAATGGTTTTAGTAATGAAATTTAGTTCTTCTTTTAGATTTAATGACATATTTAGTATTACTTAGACGGGTAGTATTCCATTTAGGTTGCTTGCTTCTGTAATGTTTGTATGTTTGAGGACTCGATTTGTAATAGATATCACTCGTTGAGCAGGAAGTGGATAAAAATAATAAAGGAAAGAAAATCATTATAATAAAGACAATTAGTAACAAAGATTTCCTTTTCATAGTATTTTATTTAGGAAGTAATGTTTTTTTATTTGTTTGATATGCAAAAATACATTTTTTTTAATATGATCAGCTTTTGATTAGTTTTTTTTTAGTTTTTTTTCAATTTCAAATCCCTTAAAAAAGTAATTGGGATTAATCTGGTTATAAAAGCCAGCAATAAAGATATAATTCCACCTGCAATAATACCGACAAAAGGATTGAATATATGAGTATGTGCGATTAAATAAATGGAAGGTATTAGCAAAATGCAAAAGATCAAACATTTTACAAAAGGAATATTTGAAAATGGGATTTTGAGTTCTTTAAAAACGATAATGATTTGGAGCAATGAAACAATCGACTGCGTTGATAGACTGGCTATTGCGGCTCCTCTGGCATGCAGTTGAGGTATCAGAATGAGATTAATAATGACATTGACAATTATGCCGGCGATGGCCACGATGTTTAATAATTTCATATTGCCATTTGCCGTTAATAATGTTCCAAAAATATAAGTAAATGAGATTGGTATAATGCATGGAATCAAAATGATAAATACAGCTGCACTTTCCGTTACATGTTCATCATATAAAAAATCTAATATCGGGAAACGATAACTTACCAGCATCACAACTGCGGTGACTGCAAAATAAAACAGTAAAGAAAAGGATGTTTTGATAATGGGATTTATATCTTCTTTTTCTTTGATCATTTTTGAAAATAGAGGAAGAAGAATTACTGAGAATAAGTAAGATATCATTACCAAAGCGTCCAGTAATCTGAATGCTGAAGCATATATACCTGTTTCAAGATTAGAAATACTATCCGGTAATATACGTTCAATCATAACGGAGTCGATACGGTTATAAAATGACATCAGAAGAAAAAGAATAGCAGAGCTTTTGTGGCTTAGCTTTTTTGAATACAATTGCAAAAGCAATAATACTGCTAATTAAATAAGAAATGGTCTGTGAATAGATAAACCATTCTATTTGAAATGGTTTGTCTGTTATATTGCCCCAAAGTAATATTCCGCATATTATTATCATCAGCAATCTGTCCAAAACTGATAAAACACTGTCTGTTTTGAACATGAGAAGGGCAGAAATATTCGATCTTAAGTAGGTTATAAAGGCATTCAGAAATTGATTGATTGCAGTAAAAAGTAATATTTTGAGTTGTAAGTCCCGATATCCGATAATTAAAGCTACACTAAATGTTATGATTAGATAGAGAATGCCAAGAAATAACTTTAAGGTGAAAATGCCGGAAAGATGTTTGGCAAGTAGTTGGGAATTTTGGGCAATATTTCTATTATTGAAATTTGTAATACCCATATCCAATACAATATTGAATAAAAAGGTAAAATTGAATACTGCAAAATATAATCCATAATTGGCAGCTCCAACGCAGTTCTGTACTCCAACATCAATCCCAAGGACCCAAAATGGCTTTATCAGCAAATTGAGAAATATGAGCAATACAATATTTATAATCTTTTTTGGTACAATAATAACTTTCTTTGCTTTTTGCCCATTCATCCATTTTAGAGTCTCCTCATCCTGGAGAATAGTTTTTTCTATTTCCGATATGGCTAAATCTATTGAAAATTGACGTTGAAAACGGGTTTTCCCGTTAAAAGAAATGGGATAGTTAAAAGAGTTTTCCAAAAGATATTTTTCATCATAGGAAGGAAATTCGGCTAATACTACAGAGGTGTCAGCTCCTAACAGACGCCAAAGTTCTTCAGTGATATGTGGAGCATAGGCAGAAAGTAAAATAGTAAGTGGTTCAAGGATTTTTCTTTTATTACATTTCTTCTCACTTAATTCATTTACACAAATCATAAAAGCGCTTACAGCCGTGTTGAAGGAAAAACGCTCATTATCTTCTGCAATTTTTTTAATAGTCTTATTAATAATTTTGTATTCTTCATCCGAGGGTTCCTCATCAACAACATGGAAGCTGTTATTTGTATCATGAAACAGTTTCCAGAATTTTTTTATAAATCGGAATACACCCTCAATGCCGTTAGTATCCCACGGCTTTGCCAACTCAATAGGACCAAGAAACATTTCATACATTCGAAGGGTGTCTGCACCGTACTTATCAACTAAGTCATCAGGATTCTGAACATTATATTTTGATTTAGACATTTTTTCAACCTCTGAGCCACAAATATATTTCCCGTTATCAAGAATAAATTCTGCATTTTCAAATTCCTGTCTCCAATTTTTAAAAGCTTCAATATCCAAAATATTGTTATGAACAAAACTGATTTCAACATGAATAGGAGTTACCTCATACTGTTCTTTTAAACCATAAGATACAAATTTATTGGTGCCAATAATTCGGTAAACGAAATTTGAACGTCCCTGAATCATACCCTGATTAATCAATTTTTGGAAAGGCTCTTCTTCGCAAGAGATTCCGATGTCAAAAAGGAATTTGTTCCAGAAACGAGAATAGATAAGATGACCGGTGGCATGTTCGGCACCACCGACATATAGATCAACATTTCGCCAGTATTGATTTGCTTCGGGAGAAAAATATTGTTCATTGTTGTGAGGATCCATATATCTTAGATAGTAGCCACTTGATCCTGCAAATCCGGGCATTGTACTACATTCCAAAGGGTATCCCTCTTTAGTTTTCCAATTAGAGGCTCTTGCCAATGGCGGTTCACCGGAATCTGTCGGCAAGTATTTGTCAATTTCCGGAAGGAGCAAGGGCAATTCATTCTCTTCTAAAGTATAAGGGATTTCATCTTTATAGTAAATCGGAAATGGCTCTCCCCAATAACGCTGCCTACTGAAAATGGCATCACGCAATCTATAATTTACTGTAGCATATCCTATACCCTGAGATACAACTTTGTTGATAACAGTTTTTCCGCCTTCTTTGACACTCATTCCATTGATAAACTCAGAGTTGATACAGAACCCCTCTTTTGTCTCAAATGCTTCTACGGTAATATCTCCACCGCTGATCACTTCCTTAATAGGTAAATTGAAATGTTTGGCAAAGGCATAGTCACGACTGTCATGACCGGGAACTGCCATGATTCCTCCTGTTCCATAACCTGCCAAAACATATTCGGCTACCCAAATTGGAATTCTCTCTTTGGTAAATGGGTTTATTGCATACGAACCGGTAAAAGCACCGGAAACTTTCTTAACTTCACTCTGACGTTCAGTTTCGGTACGATTTTTTGCCCATTTAACATATTCGGAGATTTCTTTCTTTTGTTCAGGAGTTGTAATCTTTTCAATTAAATCGTGTTCGGGATAAAGAACCATAAAAGTAACCCCAAAAATTGTATCAGGTCTGGTAGTGAAAATATCCAATGTCTCTTTATAGTTATCAATTTCAAATTGAATAAAAGCGCCTTCACTTCTGCCAATCCAGTTGCGTTGAATTTCTTTAAGCGAATCACTCCAATCAACCTTATTCAATCCCTCAAGCAATCTTTCAGCGTAGGCAGAAACTCTCAATATCCACTGCTTCATCAATTTTCGTTCAACAGGATAGCCACCGCGAACCGAAAGACCTCTTACTACCTCATCGTTTGCAAGGACAGTCCCCAGCTGTGGGCACCAGTTTACCCATGTGTCGGCAATATATGCCAACCGATAGTTTAATAAAATCTTTTGTTTTTCTGGTTCACTCATCTTTTTCCACTCTTCTTCAGTAAACCGAAGATCTTCTGTTTTGGCTACATTTAAATCTTTAGTTCCCTTTAGTTCAAAAATTTTCTCCAGTTCGGAAATTGGTCTGGCTTTTTGAGCATCGAAGCAGTAATAATGTTTAAAGAGCTGTATGAATGTCCATTGGGTCCATTTATAGTAATCAGGATCACAAGTCTTAAATTGACGGTCCCAATCGAAAGAAAAGCCTATTCTATCAAGTTGTTCCCTGTATCGGGCAATATTTTGAACAGTAGTTAGTGCAGGATGTTGACCGGTTTGAATAGCATATTGTTCAGCAGGAAGACCAAATGCATCAAATCCCATAGGGTGAAGAACATTAAATCCCTTTTGTCTTTTATAGCGTGCATAAATATCGGAAGCAATGTATCCTAGAGGATGTCCCACATGTAATCCGGCTCCTGAAGGATAGGGAAACATATCTAATACATAAAATTTTGGTTTTGAAGTATCTATTTCAGTTTTATAGATGTTGGATTTTTTCCAGTATTCTTGCCATCTCTTTTCAATTTCAGTAAAATTGTAATCCATCGTTATTAGCATTATTTATCGTAATGGCAAAAATACAAAAAAAGACGGATATTGTATTCAATACCCGTCTTTTATGATAGACTATTTTAGAGATTAAAATTCCCAAAGGTCATGTTCAAAAGTTCGGATCTTATCTGTAATTCTGTCAGATTCAATTTTCTGATCCCGTGAATTGGTTATGTATTCCTGAATTTCACGATCACTATATACGTTTTGTTCAGCGTAAACGTAACTGGTAAATTGTCTTTTCCATGTAATAACATCGTCAAATGAAATTCTTTGTGCATTATTTTTAATGTTATACATTTCCTGTTTTGCAAGATAAGGTCTTAATTCATCATAGAGAATATAGCCGACACGTTTTTTCTGAATTGCTCCAGCTACAATTTCTTCTTCTTGTCCCTCAACAGGTTCGGCATCAGTTTGTTTTTCATATTCAATAATAGGAGTAATTTCGAGAATTCTCACATCCAAAAGAGATCTTTGTTTATCAAAGAACCATATCTCTTTTACATTGTAGGATAAAATTTGATGCGATTTGTACTCAATTGAAATATCCTGAGTTCCAATTACCTCATAAGTTTCAGGATCAATAATTTCCTGTGTTTTTACTTCAACCAAAGAACTTTTTATATTTTCCTTTGACATTGGAACGTTGCAAAATTCATCAGTATAAACTCTTAAAGAATTTTCAGCTTCAGGATTATCAACGTTTATTGCATCTAAAATAACTTTCCCCAAGCTTCTCCAGGTACCTCTTTGTTCAATCGGAAAATAGAGAGGGTGATTGACTTTTTCGCGTAAGTCAATAGTTCTCCAAATAGTAATATAGTACATTACATCGCCCTGACGTTGATGTACATAAGGAACAGGTTCGGAAAACGCGCCAATTTCAAGATTTTCCCATGATGTTTCAACAGGGGGACGTATTGGTTGTTCCATGGTACTTCCGGTTGTATCATATTGACCAAAAGCAACAGTAACAACTAATAATGATGCGAATAAAAGACCAAACTTTTTCATGATTTATCTTATTAAATGAATTATCGGATTCTGACTGTAATATCGCGTAGGTTTCTACTTCCTGCGATAGAGGTAGCTCTGATTTCTGAGAATTGAATAATTGTATTAATTCCTGCTTTATTTATTTTAGCTTTAACAGCTTCAGTAAACTGTCCACCTGCGCAAGCAATAGGAGGATCTTCAATACCCTTGATAATGAAAGTTACTCGATAAGAAGTAATGCTCCATCTAAGGTCATAAGCAAAGTCATCACCCATTTGTGCCGTTAAGAAAGGATTGGCCATTAATTCTTGTTTTGAACGTTTGCCACCCCAAATTTTAGCACCAATATAAGATGTCGGGTCAGGAACTCTTTTTACTCTAAATTCTGTTGATCCCAAAGCCTGTCCTTTTCCACCAAGATCTGCACTGACAGATGCTGTTACAACTCTTCCAATCAACCCGGCAGGAACAGAGACATTATATTTTCCACCACCAACAGATGCAGCTGTACAACCAGGCATGGAAAGTCTTAACTTTTCGGGAGCTACCGGAGCAGATACTGATACAGGATTAGGAATTCCTGCATACAACACATTCATTTTATCTGCAGCAACTGTAGCAGATGGTTTTACGACAGTATACTTGTCACTAAATCCGTAATATGCATCTGATCCATCAGGCCTTTTAACTTTAATAAGACCGGCATAGCGTTGGTCGCCAATACCACCGGTTCCAAGTTTAAGCTTAACAAGACCATTTACACCATCAAGTTTTGTTGCACCTCCAATTTGAGCTTCAGTAAGGGTGTCAACTCCCATTTTGTAATATACTTCAGGAGTTTGTTTGGAATCATAAGCCATGACAATAATGTCTGCTTCATAACTGTCTCCTGAAAAAACCATTTGAGTTTTTGGAATTGCACGTCCTTCAATATTGTCAAATTTGAAGTCATCAGCACTGATAGAAGAAATAATTTGTTTAAGAACCATTGATTCAGCATTTCTCACTTCTCCTGCAGTTTTATTTAACAATGTTACACAAGCAATCATAATAACATGGTCAAAATTGTGACTTTCCCAAGATTCTTTTTGACCATCTTTATTAAAATAGTCGCCAGTTACATTCAATCCCATTGATTTTTCACAATTTTTACGATCTTTTTCTGAAACAAGAGATAAAATTTTTGTTTTATATTTCAGAATCTCATTTTTGAGTTTTGCTGCATTCCCTTGTGAAATAAAAAAATTGGTTGGGGTTGTATAGTCATCTTTACTGGAGATATCTTTTGCTGTTTTAGGTTTCCCTTCATCATTTAAATCTGTTTTTTCAACATATTTAAGAAGGTCACTTTTCATAGTATTGATATATTTAATCATATCATTACTTGCCTTTTTCAATTGTTGAGCCTTTTGGTCAGCTTCTTTCACTTTTTCAACTCCA
>JAGVVH010000347.1 GCA_019135895.1 Bacteroidota bacterium
ACCAGCGGTTGCTTTGATGTTTCTACTGGATTTATCGGTTATACCAAGCATATCTATTTCGGCTTTGCTGCCCACCATATTACCCGACCATACGAGGGATTTGTTACGCAGACAACCAGACTCCCCGTTAAATGGACCGGCCATTTCGGCGCCTATTTCGACCTCCATAGGAAAAGTAAAAAGGAAACTTCTTTCGGTGATGTCTCTATTAGCCCTAATATTATTTATCAACAACAAATGAATTTCCATTATTTGAATGAAGGCTTTTATCTCAATTTCTACCCTTTTACTGTAGGACTTTGGCTTCGTCACAGCTTTGTTAATGTGGATGCTCTTATATTTATGTGCGGTATCCAAACCAGTTTCTTACGAGTTGGCTATTCTTATGATATCACTTTGTCAAAATTGTCTAACCTTAGTGGTAATGCTCATGAGGTTTCTGTTCAGTTCTTGTTTAATTGTCCCGAAAAACATAGAGTTATTAAAGATCTTAATTGCCCGACTTTCTAATTGATATTATAATAAAAAAGAAAATTGTTCGTTAAAAAAATCAAATTACAAGTATGAATACGTTCTCCAAATTTTTAGTTTTAGGAATCATTGTCGGATCCGTTTTTGCCCTTTCTTCATGCAATAAAGGATCCTCACCAACTACCGGTTGGAATTATAATGATGCCAAAAATGGCGGTTTTGAAGTTTATCCTTTTGTGGAACAGGAAACAGGTCCCGGATTAGTCCTTATTGAAGGAGGAACCTATGTGATGGGCCGCGTTGAACAAGATGTTATGTACGAATGGAATAATACTCCCCGCCGTGTTACTGTCGCTTCTTTCTATATGGATGAAACTGAAATCAGTAACCTTGACTATCTGGAATATCTCTATTGGTTGGAAAGAGTTTTCGTTCCGGCTGACCTTAAAGTAGTTTATGATAATGCTCTCCCTGATGAAAATGTTTGGAGAGACCGCCTGGGCTATAATGAAACTCAAGTGGAATATTATTTCCGCTATCCGGCCTACAGAAATTATCCGGTTGTTGGTGTTAGCTGGTTGCAGGCTATCAATTATGCAGCCTGGAGAACCGACCGTGTTAATGAAAAAATATTGGCTGACGAGGGATTTATTGAATGGAACCCGGAACCTTCTCCGGAAGGCTATTTTAATACCGATGCCTATCTTACTTATGATACCTATGAAGCTGAAAGCGACCGTAGATTACAATATATTACTACCGGTGAGTATAGAAACGTTAAAATGGAAGATGGAATCCTCTTGCCTAAGTATCGTCTCCCCACCGAAGCCGAATGGGAATATGCTGCCTATGGCTTAATCGGAAATACCCTCAATGAAAGAGTCCTCGAAAGAAAAGTATATCCTTGGAATGGTCATTATACCCGTACCGATGATAAGAAATATTATGGCGATTTTGTTGCCAATACCCGCCGCGGTCGCGGTGACTATATGGGTATCGCCGGTAATTTGAATGATGCCGCTTATAATACAGCTCCTGTTAAATCATATTGGCCTAACGATTATGGCCTCTATAATATGGGTGGCAATGTGGCTGAATGGGTTATGGATGTATATAGACAAACTTCTCATGATGATGTGACTGAATTGAATCCTTTCCGTGGTAACTATTTTGAAACTAAAAAATTATTGGAAGACGGTACTGTTGAAGAAAGAGATAGTGTAGGTAAAGTGCCTATGGTTCCGGTTTCCGATTTTAAAAATGATAGAAGACGTAACTACCGCCAAGCTGATAATAAAAACTATCTTGACGGCGACTGGGCTTCTCTCCTTGAATCTGATGCATGGACAGGGACTACCCCTGCTGAATCTACAGACCAAATGTATAGAAAAAATGATATGATCTATTCTTTAATCGGCGACAAAGCCAGAGTCTATAAAGGTGGCTCATGGAAAGATATCCAATATTGGGCAGCTCCCGGTAACAGAAGATACCTCGATGAAGATGAATCTACTGACTATATCGGCTTCCGTTGTGCTATGGCGCGACTCGGACCGCCTGCAACTAAATAATATAAAAAAAACGGCTCTTACAGCCGTTTTTTTTTATACTTTTGTAATCATTATTTTTTCTTATGGATTCTCTTTATTCCCTTTTTCTTCAATATCCGAATATATCTACTGATACTCGTGATATTATTCCTGATTCTATTTTCGTATGCCTTAAGGGTGATAATTTCGATGGTAATCATTTTGCCCTCCAGGCTCTGGAAAAAGGGGCTGCCTATGTGGTTACGGAGGATGCGAATTTATTGGATAATCCCCGTTGTATTGTGGTGAAAGATTCTTTGAAGACCCTCCAGAATTTGAGTCTCTATCACCGCAAGAAACTTAGTGTTCCGGTTATCGGTATTACCGGAACAAATGGCAAAACAACCACCAAAGAGTTAATTGCTGCCGTTTTATCTAAAAAATATAATACTGCTTTTACTAAGGGAAATCTCAATAACCATATCGGAGTTCCTCTTACACTGCTGAATATTAAACACCACCATGAGATGGCTGTGGTGGAAATGGGAGCAAATCATCCGGGGGAAATTGAAGAGCTTTGTAAACTTTCTCTTCCTGATTTTGGAGTTATTACCAATGTGGGAAAAGCTCATATCGAAGGGTTCGGATCTTTTGAAAATATTATCGCAACCAAAACAGCCCTCTATCGTGCCGTTATCGCAAATAATGGAACTCTTTTTGTCAATGCCGATGATGCAGTATTGAGGAATGAACTTCATTACGATAAGGTGGTCTATTATGGTCAGCATGGTAAAGACCAAGTTTACGGAGAGGTGATTAAAATGACCCCTTATCTGGTTGTGAGGATTTTTGACCTGATTGTGGAAACTAATCTTACCGGCTTTTATAACCTATATAATATATTGTGTGCTGCTGCCATCGGGAATTATTTTAAAGTGCCTGTTGATGATATAGCGGATGCTATTTCAGGATATGTTCCTTCTAATCATCGCTCCCAAATTGTGCAAAAGGGAAGCAATCTGATTATTGCCGATTACTATAATGCCAACCCCACCAGCATGGATGCTGCCCTGAATAATCTCTTTCTGATAGATTCTCCCAATAAGGCAGCAATACTGGGAGATATGTTTGAACTGGGGGATGTTAGTGTTGAGGAACATCGTCGTATTATCGATATTTGCGAAAAACACATGCTGGCTACTTTTTTTATCGGACATGAGTTTTATAGCTTGCACCCGAATAAGGATAATTTTTTTCCGGATGTTGATGCCTTTAATAATTCCGCTAAACAACCCAATTTTGAAAATAGTTTGCTGCTGATTAAAGGTTCCCGAGGTGTTCATCTGGAAAAATTGAATTTGCTGATTGAATAATCCCCTGATCTTTTATGAGTTTTATTGCTTTTGAGGTATGAATTTCGATTATAAAATTATTGGAGTAATGTCGGGAACATCGTTGGATGGCCTGGATCTTGCCTATTGTGGATTTTCTTATCTTAATGGCAATTGGTCATATACTGTTTTGGATGCGGTGACAATCCCTTATAGTTCCGAATTTAAGACAAAGCTCTCCAATCTGGTTCATGTGTCGGCTCTTGAGTTAGTGAAAATGGATACTGAATTGGCTCTCTTTATTGCAGATGCAATACTTGGCTTTTTAAAGAAAGGATATCCCCTCCCTGATTTAATAGCATCCCATGGCCATACGGTTTTTCATCAACCTGCAGCTACCATCACCACTCAAATTGGAAACGGCGCACTCATCGCTGCCAAAACCGGAATAGCGGTTGTTTCTGATTTTAGAACTACGGATGTTGCGCTGGGCGGGCAAGGTGCACCTTTGGTGCCAATCGGGGATAAATTCCTTTTCGGGGATTATGATGCGTGCCTTAATCTGGGAGGCTTTTCTAATATCTCTTATAATCGCAACGGGAAAAGAGCCGCTTTTGATATTGCTCCCTGCAATATGCCTCTCAACAGAATTGCTGCCGAACTGGGTGTTGATTATGACAAAGACGGCCTGATAGCGGAAAGTGGCGAACTTTCTGTTGACTTGTTGCAGGAACTGAATGCTTTGGACTATTATGCACTCAAAGGAGCTAAATCACTGGGTTACGAATGGGTTGAACGCTATTTTTGGCCTCTCCTTAAAAAGTATGATATTGAGACGAAAGATAAATTGCGTACGGTGACGGAACATATTGCCTGTCAAATTAGTAATGCCTTTACTTGCATGAAAGGGGAGACGGTTCTTGCTACCGGAGGCGGTGCCAAAAATAAGTTCCTTCTCAAAAGAGTCACTGAGATGAGTGGAAAGAAAGTGATGCTCCCTGATGAACGGACGGTTGACTTTAAAGAAGCGATTGTCTTTGCCTTTTTGGGTTTGCTACGTTTAAGAGGAGAGATAAATTGCCTTAAAGAAGTTACCGGCGCTTCAGCAGACTCATGCTCCGGAGCACTTTATTTGCCCCCAACGATTATTTAATGTGTACATATATATATATTGTATGAAAACAAATCTTAATACCTCCCTGAAACCTTTCAATACATTTGGAGTTGAGGCTACCTGTGAGCGCTTAATTGAAATTGAGCATGATGATGAGCTCTCTTTTCTTTTTGAAAATAAAATATTTGATGCTCCCTTTCTGATTTTGGGTGGTGGAAGCAATATGCTTTTTACCGATGATTTTAAAGGTACGGTGGTGAAAATGAGTACTAAAGGAATTAACATCATTGCTGAAACAGCAGAGGATGTTTGTATTAAGGTGGCTGCAGGCGAAAAATGGGAGGATTTTGTTAATTATTGTATCGATAGAAAGTACTACGGAGTTGAAAATCTGATTGGAATCCCGGGAAATACGGGAAGCTCTCCGGTTCAAAATATTGGGGCGTATGGCGTTGAAGTTAAAGAGGTTATTGAAAGAGTGGAAGGCTATTTTACTGAGGACGGGAGCCCTTTTTCAATCCCTAATCGTGATTGCCAATTCGGTTATCGCGATTCTATCTTTAAGAAGAGCTTGAAAAATAAAGTTTTGATTACGCAAGTTATTTTTAGATTGTCAAAATCGGAACACTATCATCTTGAATATACTGCTCTTAAAGAGGAACTTTACAAATCTATAGAGGAAATTTCTATAAGAAATGTGGCAAAGGCTGTTATCCGTGTCCGAAACAGTAAATTACCGGATATTACTAAAATCGGTTCTGCAGGGAGCTTCTTTAAAAATCCTATTGTTGATAAAGAGTTCCTTAGTAAGTTGCTTGTCAATTTTCCTAAGCTGATACATCATCCTTTTAATGAAAATGAGGAAAAACTGGCAGCAGGTCAGTTGATTGACTTGGCAGGGTGGAAAGGCGTGCGTGAGGGATCCGATGTTAAAACAAAATTCGGAGTGGTGATAGAGCCGGAAGTCAATATTATCGGTGGTTGAGGTGATCTGTTGATGGTTCTTTCTACAAATTTTTCGGTGGCTACCCACCTACAAATGGTTTGGTGCTACGCACCTTGGGGATTTGTTGTTGATGGTTCTGACTACAAATGGGTCGGTGCTACGCACCTCGGTGATCTGTTGTTAATGGTTATTTCTACAAATGGGTCGAGGCTACGCCTGTTGTCGGATGAAGAAGCAGGTGATATAAAAAATATTCCATTGATCAATCTTTTATTACTTGTTCTTAAAA
>JAGVVH010000506.1 GCA_019135895.1 Bacteroidota bacterium
TTTTGCAAAAAAAAGTAATACTATTATTTATTGCTTATTTGGTACTGTTCTGGCTCCGAAAATGGCGCTTCCAATTCTGACCATAGTGCTGCCTTCTTCAACGGCAATCTTGTAATCATCTGTCATTCCCATTGAAATCTCTCTGAAAGTATCATGATGCAGGAAATATTCCTCTTTTATTTTGGTAAATGCTGAGGCAAGATTTTTAAACTCGTCATGAATCTGCCCGATATTGTCAGTATAGGTTGCCATGCCCATTAAGCCATGAATTTCAATGTTATGCAAGGTCTTGAAAATAGGGTCTTGTAACATTGCTTCACATTCAGCCATGGTAAATCCAAACTTGGTCTCTTCGGTGGCAATATGAAATTGCAGCAGACACGGAATGATTCTCCCGTTTTTTTCAGCAGCTTTGTTTACTTCCCTAAGGAGATTGAAACTGTCAATACTATGAATAAGAGTAACAAAAGGAGCAACGTATTTTATTTTATTGGTTTGCAGATGACCTATAAAATGCCAATTGATGTCTTTGGGAAGGAGTTCATATTTTGTTTTGAGCTCCTGGGCTTTGTTTTCCCCGAAGTCACGATGACCTAAATCGTAAAGAGCCTGAATTTCTTCAACGGGTTTTGTCTTTGAAACAGCTATTAGTCTTACCTGAGAAGGAAGGGAAGATTTAATGAAAAAATAATTCTCTTGGTTCATTATCTATATAGTATTGTAAGAATATTGTCAGCTTTTCTGAAGTTGTAATTTAACATCATTAAGAACATTCATATAATTGATAAAGGCTTGATAAGGAGATTGATATACTTCAAAATTGCGCAATACGGTTTGCTGAGGGAACCATTTTGTCCCCATATAGTTAAAGTGGTCTGCGGATTGAAGCCGAAGCCAGTTCAACTTTGCATCTTCATTTTCGGATTCATTGTATAATGTTTCCAGTTTGAAAAGCTGCTGAAAAGCTTCCTGCTGAAGCTCGTTTCCCAACCATTCATTAGTGTCTTTTTCTTCCCCGGAACAAGAAATAGCCCAAGGGGCATGCATGGTTGATGCCGGCATATCCATATCAAGAACATCAGAAGGTCTTATAAGTGTAAAAAAAGTCAAAAATGCCTGTCTCTGAGGTGTGATATTCTCCAATTGTTTCATAGTCAAGATAAAGATTGATGAAAGGAGATTCTTTAGGGGTTTGTTTAAGAAAACTAATCATTTTTTCAGCAGTCAGCGGATACATATCCCAGTTTTTGTCCCCAAATCTAAGCGTAATATCGTCGCAAAGTCTGTAACTGCGAAGCAAAAGCTTAAGATCCGTTTGATAAGGATTGCAGTAAATAAATCCGGGCTTTTTCCATCCCAAAATATGCTTGGCACCTTCCCCGTTAAAGCCAATTTATAACCGGCTTCGTATATCCATTCTCCGATTTCATCAGAATAAATGATTTCTGTGTTGCAAAATGAGGTAGGGGAGACTCCAAAAGTTTCGTCCAGAAATTTTTCCTGTAATTTTATCTGTTCCAAAAAAGTGGTTTTGTTATTCAGCGCAGCAAGACTGTGGGTAAAGGTGTTACCGGTGATTTCTACTCTTCCGGTATCAATAAGTTTTTTAAAACTATCAATCACTTCTGGGCAATATTCTTGAAACAATTTCAAAGAGCTTCCGGCCATGCTGAAACTGACACAGAACTTGTCGCCATATTTATGGATAAGATCCAGTAACATTTTGTTGGCAGGGAGATAACACCTCTCTGCAAGTCGCCTTGTTATGTAGTTATTTTGAAAATCGTCAAAGTAGTGATGATTTTCATTAATATCGAAAAATCTGTAAGTCCTTAAACGGTAGGGCTGACTAATCTGGAAATGAAAACATACTGAGTGCATGATATTATGTTTTAAGTTATACAAATTTCTTGTAGATATCAATCAATTTAAGGGCAGTTTTTTCCCATTTTAAATTGTCAATATCTTCTTTTCCCTTTGTAGCAAAGAACGAGGAAAGAGCCTGATAATGAAGAATTCCGTAAATAGCATCGGCCATAGCATCAATATCCCAAAAATCAACTTTCATTGCATACTGAAGAACTTCAGCCACTCCGGATTGTTTGGAAATAACCACCGGAACATGAGCACTGATGGCTTCA
>JAGVVH010000535.1 GCA_019135895.1 Bacteroidota bacterium
TGCTTCCCTGATTGTTCATAAATCTTCAGAAGGGCATTGCCTTGTAAAAGATCAAAATCCCATTTAAAGGTTGTGTAGTTTTGAGCCGGATTGGGCA
This sequence comes from Bacteroidota bacterium, assembly GCA_019135895.1. Classification (GTDB taxonomy): domain Bacteria; phylum Bacteroidota; class Bacteroidia; order Bacteroidales; family WCHB1-69; genus JAGVVH01. Next base: position 98 of record JAGVVH010000535.1, read on the forward strand.
TTACTTCAATCTGATCGGAGGTCATTTTTGCAGATGAGTATGTGTTTGAATTCGGTGTAAAATGATCCTTGTTTTCTATTAATTCTTCTTCTTCACATATATCATAAAGAACACATAGTATGTTTTGTGCCAATATCCGACCTCTTCCCGTGTGAGATTTTGTGTAATCTATTAAATTCTCTATTTCTGATGCCGTTAGTTGATAAATATTACTGCTGTCCGAAACGAACAAATTCTCCCTGAAGGCAATATATTCCTCAAAATCATTAATTTCAGTTTGTTGTTCTTCAGTAAGTTTATAATAGTTCAAAGATAAATCATACATAGTATTGTATGCATTTTCAAAATCATTTTCTTCAATGTATCCTTCTGCAATGGTGAAATAATCGGAATAATAGCCTCTTTCGGTTAACATGGATCTTACATAAGTTCTGTTCGTTATACTGTCTTTTAGCGAATTATTCAGCATCATATCCAACAAGTAGTCTTTTTTGCTGCTGTAATGGGCCAAGTTGCTTTCCAATACGGTACGCAACGACTTGGTGTCCCAATTCTCTCTGACAACATCAAGCATGTATTCCGGTAACGGATTGGGAATTTCATAACGTAAAAAATCTAAAAATTCCTGACTTCTGGTTGCATCCACATTGGCCAAACATATTTCAAGATAAATAGCCTGTGGCAAAAGATTTTTTTTAGCAGTTTCTTTTAAAACTTCTTGAGAAACGTACGGTGACTTTGCTAACAGTTCCTGTCTGATCTTCCATACATCATCAGACCATTCTCCCTGTATATCATCTAACAATTGTTCTGTATTACCGCCGTCAATTTGCTGGTTATAATTATATAACAAAGAAATATAGGAATTTCTTGCAGCACTGTACTGCTGGCTGATTTGCGACAAGGTAAGTGCATCAATACGGCTTAGACAACTGTTGGAAACCGCTGGAAAATCCAAATTCACCATATTATTAACAGTAGGCATTTCTCTCGGATCGTTTGCACTATATTGATAATCGATATATTGCATCGTATTATTATCGTAATTGGTAGTTGCGGAATTGGAAAACAAATTCCCCGCAGATAAAATATATAACATTGTTCCTTCATCTCTTTCTCCTTGATAATATCGGATTCCGTCACGTGTTCCATTTTGATTCATTTCAACAAGAATATCGGATTGGGTAATATCGGTATGATTGTTACATAAAGCTTGCAGTCCGATAAAAAGATCCCGCTTTGAGCGATTCTTCCCTATGAATTCCTCTCCGATAGTCAAATTTGAAAAATCGTTTTTATAAGTCTGATTACTATTTCCCCCACTATTTCTGATTTTTATTCCAACCGAAGTACCTAAAAATTCTGTATTCCCAGCAAATTGATTCTCTTCAAATCTAAAGCCGGTTGAATTGGATGCAATAATACCGGTCTGTTTCGGTAAAAAATCGGCATAACCGATATTAAATTGAGACCGAAGTACAGAAGCATTGGTCGTAGCCGACAAATTAATACCGATTACATTATTGTCGAAATCGGTTTGATCGATATTTACCGTATAATTTCCTTCCGATCCGCTGACATAAATACCGTGACTGAAACCGTTAAAAGAAGAGCGGTTTTGTTGTTCAGGAGGGCATGGATAAACACCGGAAACATTGCAGGACGGTTTAACCGAAAATCCCGAATTGAAAGCCAATATTCCCATATTTGCAATGGGAATTTCCGCCAAAACGGAAGGAAGTATATTCCGTTCATTTGAAAAAGTACACCCGGCAAATCTCACATTTTTAATTGAATTTAACTTTACATGAGCCCGAAACCGTTCATTACTTGTCAAATAATCATTGTTAATCGTAAAAATACAATTAGTAAAATAACTCCGGTTTCCCAATTCATAGCCATTGTTTATATTGTGATATTCTCCGAATTCAACTGCAGTAGCATTATTAATAAAAGAAGCATTTGCTGCGCGTACAATACCGCCGCTACTGTTGGGATTGGTTCCGTCCCAAACTTTTATACCACACACGGCATTGGAAATTACGGCTCCATTTCTCAGTTCCACAATTCCCTGTGCTCCCGATGTAAGTTGACTTACAGATGAATTGCCAAGAATTTGAATGCCTTGCCAGGTATCATTATCACAGGCATTGGTTAGAGTTCCACCGTCAAGGACAAGTTTCCCCCCGGGTTTTATTATTATTGAGGCTCTTTTATCAAAACGAACTGTATCTGAAATAGTAAGAGTTCCCGAAGGATGAATTATAATCTCATTAGTAACTACTTTGTTTTCACACCAAGTTTTTGTTTGAGATATATCAATAGTATCATTAACAAAGAATACCCTATACAATTTTGCTTCTCCAGGTTCAAGACTGACAGTAATATTATTAGAGATCGGACATGTTTCGTCTCCAAAAATATTGTATACAGAGCAACTATCTGATAGATTTAATTGAAGTGTTTGAGCACTAGTCATACTTTTATTAAAAATCCAAAAATATCTATTTGAAAAATCGTCTATAAGAAAAGAAATAACGATACTGTCTATTGAGGAATTTGATTGAATAGGGTCGGAAAGATTAAAAATCTCATTGGCATAAATATTATCATTAAAATTGCTCCAATTTGAGTAAGAAGGAATTTTTTCCGTATAACCTGGTTTAATTGTAGAAAAATTACTATAGTGATAAGCTCCTTGAAATTTAAGTGATAAAAGAATTTGCTCTTTTTCTGTAAATTTTTTATGTAAATCTTTTAAATATTCTTTTACCTCTTCGTCCACGGAGAACCAACAACTTTTATAAAAAACTCCCGCATGCCAATATTGTATTCCTTTGGCACCATATAGTAATGCGGAATATATAACATAATTAAATTCATATTTGTTTTTTAAAAGAGTTTGCTGTGAAGTTGTTTTAAAAAAAGGAGTTAAAACATATATAAATGGCAAATTATTTTCAACACTTTTTCTTGATATAATATCCAAATTATAAAAGAAATCATTGGTCCAATAATTCGGCCAATAAATATAATCCGTATCAGTAGTACTATTTTGGCAATTCCATATTGGATAAGAATCAAAGGATAATATATTGGGACCACAAGAATCAATAAAATCTTGAATATATAATTCATAAGCCTGTATGTCAGAAGTAGCAGAAGAATATCCTAATGCATTTTTACCAGCATAAATGGGTAGTAAATTTGAAAATCTTAATATTGTACTATCAAAATTATTAATATCAGAAAAGTATAAATTAATATCTTTAAAATTATTTTTTTTTGGCTCATCTTTCACTGAGAATCCTAAAAGAGCAGAATGAGTTCCATAATAATTGAGCCCATTTATACTATTAACAGAATTATAGGAAGGAGAATACCAGCCGATAGATAGGTCGGGGCAAGTAAGGATGATTTTAATATTCAATGAGTCAGCCCTATCTAAAAAAGCTTTAGATGGATTATCTATTGCATAACGTGGTGGCTGACTGGTGTAAAAACCTATTAATTGTTTTTCGATCTGAATACAATTAAAGTTACTATTTTTTAATTGTCTTAAAAACTCTATGTCATTCCCAACAAAGGGATCTGTTCCGGAAGGAAAATAGCCCAAATGATTAGTTAAACTTGTGTCATAATCATAAGAATAAATTCCAATCAAAAAATGATTTAATTGACAATAAGATACTTTATATCCTATTAACAAGATTAGCAAAATTAAATATCTCTTCATGGTTTTAAATATATTATTTTTTATTTACTATAAAATTTATCCATATCTTTCATTGTCAATGATTTAATTTTATTCTTCTTACAAATAGCAAATAGCTTTTCTAAATATTCAGATTGGATGATAAAGTCTCCTTTAATGGTATCGATTGAATGTGCATATAATATGAGAATTTCATTATTTGATATAGCCCTTTTAATACCCGTTTCAAAGTTTTTAAGAGAAATTTTATCATTATAATCTATCCCCATTGCATTAACGATATAATAGGAATTTTTATTAGCATAAATATTATCATAGTTGTTTATTGTTGTATTATTAATATTGTAAGTCGCTTTTCTAATATATTTAAAATATTTTAAAAGCAAAGAATCCATTGTAGGAGTTGAATCTCCAAATGGATATGCAAATGATACAACTTTAAAACCCATCGAGTGAAGTGTTTTTATTGATGGTAAAATCTCATTGTTTATATACAAATCGGAAGTATCCTTATAATTAAATACACTAATATGATTATATCCATGACATGCGATTTCATGCCCATCTGATTCCAATATTTTTAATTTTCTAATTAAATTAGAATCAAGAAGTTGAGGTCTTGTTATAAAAAAAGTTGCTTTAATTTTATATTTTTTAAAAACATCTTTATAGGAAAACCATTCTTCTATAGATTGATCATCGAAGGTAAATATAACGCCTCCATTATTTTGTGTTTTTTTACATCCTTCCAGTAGGAATAAAATTACAATAAAGTAGATTATTTTTTTCATCATTTTTATAATACTTTAGAAGTTATCTCTTAATACATGACATTTTTTATTTTCCAACCTAAAACGTTAACAACTAGAAGTTTGCAAACGATTTTTTAATTGACATTCAATATTTTATAAAAAAAATCACCAAATTAACTTCTATGAATACCAAACAATTTGGCAAAAATAATTAATTATCTGATATTTTAGCACAACAATTAGAAAAAATATCAATTTATTGAGAATAAAGCTTATAATCCTCTTTAATATTGCTCTATGCAATGAATGATATAAGTGCCTGTGTCAGCTTCCCCTTTTAGGACAGTTTTAAAATAGACTGCAAATATACATTGTTTATTTCATATTCATTTTGATATTCTTATGGGGGCATGTCATTTAAAGAATCGAGTGGAGGATTTTCATTATAATCTTTCCTCCATTTTTTAGAAACAATACGAACATCTTTCAGTGTTTAAAAATAGATAAAAATCTAAAAAAATCCGTAATTAATTCTAAATTAATTGATTATAAAATATTTTTTTTGGCTTACTTTTTGGCTTAAAAGAAAAAGTGCACTGTAACTATCTGATTTACAATGCACTTTTTTTATTTTTGTCGGGGTGAGAAGACTCGAACTTCCGACCCCTTGCACCCCATGCAAGTACGCTAGCCAACTGCGCCACACCCCGATAACGCGGCAAAAATACTACTTTTTTTCATATAATAA
>JAGVVH010000163.1 GCA_019135895.1 Bacteroidota bacterium
GCTGGAAGTGGTGGTGGAACCTGTTTGATAACAATAAAATTCCATTTCCGTGATGTTGGACTGAGTATTGATTGTGAAATCATCGGCAATCCAAAACTTAGAATCCCTATTAACATTCCATCCCCAAGTGTTTTGCCCACCATAAAGTGCACTGACATCATATCCATTGTGCCCCGCTCCGGGATGAGTTACCATATCGGCATTGTTATACAAATCCAAACGCATGGGATGAGTTGTTCCATTGGGGACATCCCAAGAAACATGAATTTTGTTATAGGCCGTTGTAGTTGCTGTTACATTGGTCGGCGGATTACAAATTGACTGCCCCTTTACCCCTATTACTAAGGCAAAAAGCGCAAAAAACATAAATAATTTTCTCATTTTTGATATATTTAATTTAAATAGTGTATCGTTTATTTATTTTTGACATAAATTTTCAGGAAATGTTCCCACAAAAATATATTTTTTTTTCAAAAAAACTCAGCCTTGCTCAGAAAAAATGTTTTTTTTACTTAAAAGAAAAATTGTTTTGTATTCATTTCTTTGCTAATTAAGACCTTACCCCCGGTTCAATTAATATAATTTTGTCTATCAAAAAGATTAATTTGATACTTACATACCGTTTTTTTATTACTTCCCGATGCAATTCCATCACCAAGTTTTGCAGAACCATGTAATCAAATTTGCTTCGCGTTAGGGATTGGAGCGGATAGCCCGCAAGGGAGAAGGCCGATGGACACAAGGAGCGGCAGAGCGACCGGAGGAAGCTCCTGACTGCGACTATGTGTCCACGACCTTTCGACCGCGGACTATGAGCGAAAAGCCCGACGGCGAGCTTGCGAGCCGGAACGCCCGAATCAATTATAAAATATTATGACTTTTAAATACAAAATACACTATGTAAAATAGTTATGTCTCCCTGTAAGATAAAATCATGGCGTAAATCTTAATCAATCTTTGGTTTTGAGTAATGTTTTAAAATAAAGAGGTATTCCCGTTTCAAAACTCATTTCTTTGTTTGTTTCGGGATGTACGATGGTAAGAGAAAAAGAATGAAGAGCCAGCCTTTTAATTCCTTTCTCCCCATTTCCGTATAGTTTGTCTCCGATAATAGGATGCCCCGTTTCGGCCAAATGAACTCGAATTTGATGTTTTCTGCCTGTAAAGAGATTTATTTCCAACAGACTATATTGCTCGGATTCTTTAACAACTTTATACCCTGTCACCGAATACTTTCCTCTATCCGGATCATTAACAGAGTAAACCCTGTAAGCGTTGTTTTCAAACAAATATGATGATATTTCGCCTTCTTTCTCTTGCATACTGCCCTGTACTACCGCTACATATTTTTTACTGAAATCCTGCCAGTTGTCCTGTAAAAACCGTTTTGAATATTCATTTTTGGCAAAAACCAAAATGCCGGAAGCGTCTCTGTCTAAACGATGTACTATAAATATTCGGTTTTTTGATCGCTCATTCCCCTTTTTTACATATTCGTTCAACAGAAAATATGCCGTATTTTCTTTTTCCCTTTCTGTGCCCATTGTCAAAAGCCCTGATATTTTATCAACCACAATAATATCACGATCTTCATATAGAATCGAAAGCCCTTTCGGTTGGTGTTTCTTGGAGGGTTTTTTAAAGATCGTGGCTTTTTCTTGCATGGTTATTATTTTGTCAAAACGTTATTTTGTTTCTGATGGGAGAAGATATTGTTGCCTTATCAAAGTCATCTTCCCCGCAATTAACAGATAAGAAATTCTCGACAAAAATAGAGATATTTTTCAATCCCGACCATAATTGTTCGCTAGGTCTAAAAATCTATTTTTTTGTTGATAATCCTAGTTTGGTATTTTAATATCTTATTACCGCTGTTGGCAAACTTGTCTTTTAACTATTTTAGGTTATTTTTGCAGCCTAAAAAAATATAGTTATCATCCAACATTTTATCAAATGAAAAAAACATTTCTGTTAATACTCCTTTTTCTCGGAGTTCTCTGTTTTGAAAGCAGCTCCTACGCACAAATTTCAAACGATTCATCTATAGTCTACTTGACTAAAGATATTTCTCCTGAGGGTGTCATGAAAATTTATAATTACTTGAAAGAGAGCGTAAAAGGAAATGTGGGAATCAAAGTGCATTTCGGTGAAGATGGAAACAACTATTATGTGCCGGCTTCTATGGTTGAACCGCTTTGCAAAAAGCTGAAAGCAACGCTGATTGAAACGAATGTTGCCTATAACGGACGCCGCCATAATACAGAAACACATATTCAATTGGCTCATGACCATGGATTTACTTTTGCTCCAATTGATATTTTGGACGAAGGAGGCACTTTAAAACTCCCCATTGTGGGTGGAAATCGTTTTACAACAGCACTAATTGCGAAAAATATCGAAAAGTACGAAACCATTATCTATTTTACCCATTTTAAAGGTCACGGAAGGTCAGGTTTTGGTGGTTGTATAAAGAATGCTTCTATGGGAATGGCAACTCCGGCAGGAAAAACGGCAATGCATTTCAGCGATTTTCCAAAACCCGACAGCTTAAAATGTGTCGGTTGCGGAGCTTGTATTATAGACTGCCCGGCTAAAGCAATTACACTGAATCCGCTGACAATAGATAAAGAAAAATGTATTGGCTGCGGAAAATGTATCTCTACTTGCCGGTCTGGTGCTATTTCTGCTCCTGATGATACCGAAAAAACAAAAAGGTTTCTCGAAGGACTGGTCGAATATGCCAAGCCTGTTGTTGAACTTAAAAATTCAATTTATTTCAATATTGTAATCAATGTTTCACCCTCTTGCGATTGCTCGGGAAATCCTAAAAAACCTTTTGTTCAGGATATTGGAATTCTGGCTTCACTTGATATCGTGGCTATCGAAGCTGCTGCCCACGATTTGATTGACAAAACTCTAAAATGTGAGGATGCTTTCCTGAAAGCCAATTCGGTGAGCGGAAAATATCAGATTGATTATGCTGCAAAATTGGGAATGGGAAATAAAAATTACAAGTTAATAGATATTGATGTGAAATAAAACAGGGCTATTCTTTCGGCTATAAAAAATGAAACGAACCATAGCTTTCCTGTCAAAAATTCTATTATAATTTACGTAATCTGGTTTTATAAAACTCAAAACTTTATTAAAAACTCGAGTTCGATTAATAAAGGATTATAAGTAAATGTAAATCAATGAATTAAATCGTTAAAAGGAGTTAAAATATTAGGTTAATTCAATGGGATTTATCAGCTTTATAGCTGATAAACAACAAATTAAATCGTTCGAACTCCTATATAGTTATGCTCGGTGTCATACATAGTTATGCTCGGAGTCGTACATAGTTATGCTCGGAGTCGTACATAGTTATGCTCGGAGTCGTACATAGTTATGCTCGGAGTCGTACATAGTTATGTTTTTGATGGCGCGTTCTTTTGAAAAGTCGGTAAATAAAGAAAGTTGGTAAAAAAAAGAGGGTGACTAAAAAGTAGTCATCCTCTTTTTTATATCGAACTCCGGTTTAAAAACAAAAAAGAAGTAAACAGCTGCTTACTTCTTCTCTGATTTCCTTCCTTGCGGTCCGGACGGGACTCGAACCCGCGACCCCGTGCGTGACAGGCACGTATTCTAACCAAACTGAACTACCGAACCTTGTTTCAATTCAAGCCGCAAAAATAGTGTTTTTTTTCTTTTCTCCAATCTTGTTTTAACATTTTTTCGGAATAATTTAAAAATAGCTTGTTATGTTGCTTGTATTTAGGATTTTACAACTATTGATTTTGAATTTCCCAAAAATTAAAAACTCCATGTCAACCCAATATTATATAGAATAGGCAATTGGTAAATAATCTCGTTAGTTGCCCGATTCACATAAAATATATTATTGTAACTGTAAATATTTGTTGCCGAAACACTTATGTCAATTGTATTGTGTTCTCCAATAAAGAATTTCTTTTTGAGGCTTATGTCCATCCTGTGATAATCGGGCAACCTCCCGCCATTTAAATCGGCTAACAAAAAATCAAGAGTTTCGTTAGAGGTGATATAATCATCTCCTATACCGCCTGTTGGCGTATAATGGGGATAATATGCCTGCGTTTTGGTGAAAGGAAATCCGCTTCCGTAATTCCATCGAAGGTCAATTTGCCACGACCCCCTTTTCCCAAGGGCATAAGATAGAAGCACGTTCACATTATGGCGACGATCAAAATGAGGGCTATAAGTTACCACTCCATCATTTCTTTTAACCCACCCCAATGAGTATGTTGCCCAAAAATAAAACTTCTTATATTCAAATTTTACGGTAGCATCCCCTCCATAAGCATATCCCTTTTCCCAGAGAAAATCTTTTTTGTAAATATCATCAATATCTGAATAATATTGATTGTCCTCATAAATTTGATAGCGGTTTATTCCAATGAGCTGAGAAAAATTTTTATAATATCCTTCTATGTTTATTTTAGTGTTTTTTATTATATCCATCTCTATACCAAGAACCACGTGTTGTGCTTTTTGCAAGGTGTTGTTCTTTTCCTTTCCTTCAAAATGAGAAGGCAGCATATAGCTGTCGGGGCTTGACAAAAATCCATAGAAAAGATTGACAACATCTCTGTCTGAAGTAATTGCAACATAATTTTGCGAATAGAGTCCTGCTGCAAATTTAAGGCGAATTTTTTTGGTTATATTATATTTAATTGCCAGCCTCGGCTCAGGAGATGATGTACTAAGCGAAATATATGATTGTAATCTAAAACTGGGCTCAATGATAACTATATTTTTGAAATTGTATTTATATTTTATAAATAAACCGATATCAGTAGAATAATCGGTAATCAGGGACTCTGACCCTACAATATAATCTGTTTTAAATCCCAAAATATCAAATCCAATATTGAAAATACTCTTCCCAATATAATAGTTGAACTTAAGATTAGCATTGAACCCACTCATGGTGCTTTGTCTTGATGAAAACGCTTGCACTTTTTCATCAAGGGAGGTAATATAATTTGAATAGGAAATGGTTCCTTCAATAGTAGTGGGAGCCTCTCCGGGAATAATCAGAAAATTTGTTCCAAGCCCCCAATTGTTCCAATTATATGAAGCAATGGAACTGTAATTGACATTGTCATCAAAGTGAAACCCAAAAAAATTAATTTTGGTGCCATTAACTGCTACAACTGAAATTTTTCCATAAAAGTCAAGATAATTATAGGGAAGTCCTTCGCTTACATAGGGATAGAAAAACTTACACGATTGTTCCAAATAAGATCCTTTAGCAGAAAGAATATAACTAAGAGAGGCT
>JAGVVH010000576.1 GCA_019135895.1 Bacteroidota bacterium
CGACACGGTTTGGCAGAAGGTAATTTGTAACATCGCTTCGGCGGAGTGGGAGTACCTGAAACATTTTTGATGAAAATAGAGTCGGGATCAAAATCACAGGTATAAGTAAAGGAATAATTACCTATTTTTGAGGAAGTTCCAATTCAGGTTCCTATAAACGCATTATTTGAGATCCAACAAATCCTTATTGTTTGCACCAATATCGATTCCAAAATAATGTACCTGTACTACTGTCCGGTCCCACACGACATCATACCATCAACCGTTATGGACAAGCAAAAGCAACTAAATAAAAAATGAAAAAAATGAAAACATCAATATTTAAGAGATTTAACGGCATAATAAGTTTTCTCCTGTCTGTTTTAGGATTCAGTGCAGCATGTAGTTCGTGTAGTGTTAGAATAGAGTATGGGACACCCTATGCGACATTTAAAGTAAATGGAAATGTTAAGTCAGAAGTGACTAATAAAAATATTCCAAACATAAGAGTTGTAATGAGATATGACACAACTTATACTGATGCTTCTGGAAACTTCCAATTATCAAACACAGATTTTCCTATGGGCCAGACATTTAAATTAGAATTTAAAGATATTGATGGAGAAACTAACGGAGAGTATCAGCCACTTGATACAATTGTCGAATTTATTGACCCTCAATTTTCAGGAGGAAAAGGAAGTTGGGATAGAGGAGAAATAGAAAAAGAAGTAAATATTAAACTTAAAGTCAAAGAATGACCGTTAAGAAAATCTCCCCGAAAAAGAAACTTGCGCTTAAATTATACAGCTGGTATCGTGCCAATGAAAAAAAGGTTCATCCACTAAATTATATTTTTTGGGAGTGCACATTAAGGTGCAATTTAAATTGCATTCATTGTGGTAGCGACTGTTTGAAGGATTCGTTAATCAATGATATGCCCAAAGAGGATTTCTTAAAAGCATTAGATGAAATAACACCCGACATCATTCCCAATAAAACAATGATCGTATTAACAGGTGGAGAGCCTGTTTTACGTAAGGATATTTCAGAAATTGGAAAAGAACTTTATAAAAGAGGATTTCCCTGGGGAATCGTTTCCAATGGAATGGGATTGCAAGCACCAATGATCAAGAGTCTTCTTGATTCTGGAATTAGAGCAATAACAATAAGTCTTGACGGCTTGGAGGATTCTCATAACTGGCTGCGTGGAAATAAGAATAGTTTCAAAAATGCAGCCAATGCAATAACCATTTTAAGCAAAATAGAAGGGTTGCGATATGATGTGGTAACATGTGCCAATCAAAAAAATATCAATGAACTGCCTGAACTTTACAATTTGCTTATGAAGTTAGGACTAAAGGAATGGAGAATCTTTACAATATTCCCGATTGGCAGAGCAAAAGGGAATGAATTACTGCAATTAAAACCAACCGAATTTAAAGGATTGTTTGATTTCATCGAAAAAGTACGCAAGGAAGGAAGAATAAAGTTGAACTACGGCTGTGAAGGATTTCTGGGAGATTATGAAGGTCGGGTGCGAGACAACTTTTTCTTCTGTCGAGCAGGCGTTAATGTAGCCTCTATACTTGTAGACGGTTCTATTTCTGCTTGCCCGAATTTGCGAGACAATTTTATACAAGGGAACATCTACAAAGATAATTTCAAGGATGTCTGGCAAAACAAATATTCTATGTATAGGAATAGAAGTTGGACAAAAACAGGCATTTGTGGCGATTGCGATTTCTTTAATTACTGTGAAGGCAATGGTATGCACTTGAGAAATGAAAAAACCGGCGAGTTATTATTTTGTCATTTAAAAAGAATTGAAGAAGGTGAAAAATTGCCAACCGGAACTAACAAATCATACAGCGCCGTGAGTCCGACTGGGGTATAGTCGTCGTTTGTCAACGGCCGGATTTCGTCTGTTGGGAGATCGCTCACGACCCGGCTCCAGTAGCTGTTGAATTTGTACAACGATACGGTGGCCTTTCCGTGCTCTCCCGCCGGGTTATCTGTTTGTAAATGTTCATGAGCTCGGTCCGGTAATCGGGCAGCTCTTTGAACAGGATCCCTCAAGCTATAGTCCATTAGGTAAATCCTGTAGTCCGAGGTTATTTTCAGCCGGCTGATTTTCTTTTTCTTCTTCTCGATTTCTTCCAGGTATTCAATCAGTTTGCGCAAATACCCGGCCTCTTCAATTTCCTGGATGCTTTTCCTGAGATCTTTCGGCAACCTGAACGCCTCTTCCTCAAAATTTGCATCGGCGTTATTATCTTGTACCTCTCCATATCCATAGACAGAGATAGTCTCGTTAACTGCCAGAAACTTAGTGGCGCTTTTCAGTGAAATAACTTTTGCAAGAATTTCATCTATCTGCTCTGGCGATTGAAGCTCAAAAACGTGGACCTTATTCAGCTCCTCCGATGCATATACAAGAACAGCATGTTGGGCCGAGGCGGCAAAGTGCTTTTTCAAAAACTCATCCCCGAGGTAAGGATGGTAGTAGTCCATATGCCGGGGCAAATGTTCGTCACTCAGCAAATCGGACAGATACACAAAAGGTCGTGCGTGCTTTCGTTGCCGGGCGAAATGTAAATGATGGCTTCCGACAGGTTCTGGTGCATTGCAATAAAAAGGAAAAGAGAGGATTAAATAGTTGCTCTCTTCTACATAGTGTCAAAAGAATCAGGGTTAAGCAAGAAGTCAAACAGCCCGGTAATAAGGAATCCATTACCCTTGTAAAAAACGGACTATATCCACCCACCCAAAACGGTGATATCCGTTCACTATTCCTTTGTTAGTTGATCAAAATCACTCTTGATTACAAAACTATCTCATTTTTTCGTAAAGTGTCTCCTTCTAAAACAAATCTTTGAGCTGTGTGCACGATCCTGTCTAAAATAGCATCGGCAGCCGTAGTATTTGCACTTAATATATCATACCAATCGGATACGGCAAGTTGACTGGCAATAATGGTAGCTTTGATGCCATGACGGTCTTCCATGATTTCCATAAAGTCAAGCATTTGCTGACTGTCGAGTACATGCATTCCAAAGTCATCCAAAATAAGCAGATCCGTTCCGGCCAAGCGCTCAAAGAATTTATATTGAGTTCCGGCTATACGACACGTTGTTATATGTTCAAAAAGTTTCTGCATGCCATAATAACTTGTTTTGAAACCCGACAAGCATGCCTGATAGCCCAAAGCAGAGGCGAGCCAGCTTTTACCGGCGCCCGTGGGACCTGTAATGATGATGGGGACCCCTTGCTTAATGTATTCACAAGTGGCCAATGACATGATTTTACTTTTATCTAACCCGCGGGAGGAGTCAAATAAAATGTCTTGCAAGGAAGTCTGATAACGGAAGTGCGCTTCTTTTACCAGGCGGGCCTGACGACTGGCAAGCCGGCCATCCTGTTCGGCTTGCAAAAGGAATTTCAGACCATCTTCCAATGATAGTTCTGCATGACGACGAGTTTCCATCAATGAGGTCCAGCACTGGGCCATTGAAGGCATTCTCAGAGTCTTCATCTGGTGTTCGATTGCATTCATTTTGTTTATTTTTTTGGGTGGTTATTATTGAAAGGCTGATGCCCCTCGGATATTATCATGACTGGTTTTAGGGGATCTGGGTTTGTCTTTTTTCATTAGGCCATATCCTTTATTTTCAACGATGTTCTTTACAAACTTATAACTGTATATACCCCTTGATAAGGCTGCATTACACGCTTCTTGAAAAAGCAGCGGATCAGTTCCTCTCTGGAGGTGTAATAAAGCCTCGCAGCTGTTATAATACACCTCTTCAGGTTGATTGCCGGTAGTAAACATATAGCTCATCAGCGTGGCCATTTCTTCCATAACAGGTAGCGCTTTGTTGATGTAGTATTCTTTGGAACGGCTACGCCATGCCTGGCAGTGAGAAGCAAGATGTTCATTGATCAGCGTGTATTTTCCCGCAGTCGTATCGCGCACATGAGTGGCAATACATTCTTTGTTGGCATATATCTTTACCAGGGAACGCGTATAATCAACATCTACCTGCCTGCCTGCATATTGGTGGGGAACTGAGTAATAATGCTTATCCCGGCCAAGAAGAATACAGCCGTTAAATTGTACTTTCAGACGGGTACGAAAACGTATCTCAAAATCGTTCTCCGGGAGCGGCCTAAGCGCCGGCTTCTCAACAGAGAGGAACTGTTCCTCACGAGTGTACGGCTTCAACTGCATTCTTTTCTGATTGTGCCACTTCACCTGCTCGGCAATGGCATCATTCAGCTCAGATAATGAATAGAATAACCTGTTACGCAGCGGCGCATAGACGCGATTGTAAATCGTTTTTACCATGCCTTCCACATTCGCCTTGTCTTTGGGATGCCGGGGCCGGGCAGGCATAATTACTGCCCCATAATGGTTTCCCATATCCTCCAACAGTTGATTCAGAGAAGGATCATACCGGTTGGCTTTAATGACAGCTGCTTTGAGATTGTCCGGCACAATGATTTTTGGAACACCCCCCAGATGGTGCAGGCATTGTATAAAAGCATAGACAAAGTCTTCTTCCCGTTGTGATGGTACCGCCATAGCAAAAGCATAATCGGTAGCCGGCAGGCACGCCACAAAGGTCTGTACTTTTATCAGTTCCCCGGTAGCTATATCAACGTATGATAGCTTGTCTCCGGAAAAGTCCAAATATATCTTAGCTCCGGGAACGTGGAGATCCGCCAGTATCGTACTGACCTTTTGGGTAGCCAATGTGTTTTGACGATAATGATATCTGAACTGGGTCAGCTCATAACCATCCGGATTATTCGCTTTATATTCAATCCACAGTTGATACAAAGTAACATGGTTATGTGGATCAGCCATTTGTTCTACAAAATACGGAAGATGCTTTTTAAACACCTCAAATCGTGTATCTGTGTACGCGGCATTGCCCCCTCGGAGACGGATGTCAAGTACAAAATCATCGAGCTGAAGTAACTCTTTTTGACTTAATGAATCTGCATTTGCCCTGCTAATATAATTGTTTACGGTCTCTTTATTGAGACCCACCAATTGGGCTATCTTACGATTGGAGTAGCCCTCTTCCTTCCATCGAAGGACCTGTTTTAATTTACTCATTGCTATAGTTGTTCCTGCCATTTTAGAGCGCCTTTTTGATTATACCTCACAAAGGAACAACTATTGACTGAGAAAAGTGAACGGATATGCTCCGTTTATTACTGACTCTCAGCCTTTTGATGAAGCAAAGTGAACGGACATGTTCCGTTTTG
>JAGVVH010000106.1 GCA_019135895.1 Bacteroidota bacterium
TTTTCTGGATTTCTCTGTATATGGCAATGAATGTTGATTGGTCTAGGTGTTCAATTTACACCGGCGCGGGGGGCAGTTTAGACTAACGAACGCAAATTCTATCCAGGATATTAATACTGCATACTTTTTTACTAGGCAGCGTAAAACATGACGAAAGATGTAATGGAAAAAAAGAGAGAAGCAGCAAGAAAAAAGTCTCTTGGCGAATTGGGTGAGCTATTTGCAATAAAAGCATTGGTTGATAAAAAATTCGACAGGATTAGAAATCTCAATGACAATCACAGGAACGAGAAATTTGCTGATATCGAATGTGAAAAGGATGGACTGAGATATATAATTAGTGTCAAAGCAAGAAATAAATATCAAAAAAAAGGTAAACTTAACACTC
The DNA here is from genome assembly GCA_019135895.1 of Bacteroidota bacterium. Taxonomy (GTDB): domain Bacteria; phylum Bacteroidota; class Bacteroidia; order Bacteroidales; family WCHB1-69; genus JAGVVH01. Next base: position 389 of record JAGVVH010000106.1, read on the forward strand.
GATATAATGTCGGGTCAAAAGTGTATGAAACGGCACTGGCCGCTGAGAAAAAATACAATGCTTCTGCCCACTGGATGGCAATACAATTCGACCATAAATCCTTCTCATTATATTTTGGTTCATTGAAAGAGTTAAATGGCAGCAAGGCAATCCCGGTTGACAAATGCGAAAAAGGATTAATTGGTGAAATTTGGGAACTTAACAAACGCCACTATTTTGATTTTGAATTTTACACGAATAAGAAATAGTTATAACCCGCCAATTTCAAATAAAGCTTACTGGGAAAACTAATCCTCTGAATATTAGGGTTTACAATCAGCGCATTTAGTTTTATATTTACTACTAAATTGAACACACAATGACCCAGAGAGATCTCCCGAAATTTCATGAGACTTTTAATCCAATACTTGATATTTTAAGTAATGGGAAGACTATCCATTATAGAGAGTTACTCAAAAAGGTTATCGCAAAGTATTATTCTGACCTCTCGGCAGAACTGTTGGATCAGAAGACTCAAAGTGGAGAGCCGCTCATTCTGAATAGGATAGCATGGGGAAAGTCTTACCTTAAAAAAGGAGGCTATATAATCTACCCTGAAAGAGGCATGGTGCAGATTACCGAAAAAGGGAAAAATTCAAGCGAAGGAAAATTACAATTGAAAGACATTGATGGAGAGTCAAACATCATGGATTTTTATGTTAACGAAAAAGCTAAGAGTATTCCCCATAACACTGAAATTAAAAACGCTTCGCCTCAAGACCTTATTGATCGAGGTATTTCGGAAATAGAAGCCCAGGTAAAACTCGAGTTGCTAGAAAAATTAAAAGGGATAGACCCCTATTACTTTGAGAAGGTCATTCTGATTCTATTGAAAAAAATGGGGTATGGAGATTTCATTGAGACATCCAAATCTGGAGATGGTGGTATTGACGGCATAATAAATGAGGATAAACTTGGCTTGGACAAAATATATATACAGGCCAAAAGGTATGATGATAACAAAGTCCGAGAAAAAGACATAAGGAATTTCATTGGCGCGATGAGTGGAGATACGACAAAGGGAGTATTTGTGACTACTTCTGATTTTGATAAAGGAGCAGTTCAGAAGGCTCATGACGCTCATCACACTATCATTCTCATTGATGGGAACAAACTGGTTGATCTTATGCACCAATTCGATGTTGGGGTTCAAATCAAATCAACCTACGCTGTCAAAATATTGGATGATGATTTTTTTGAAGCCTAATAGGTCTATATTTGCTTCTAGATGAGACTCATATCATGGAATTGTCAAGGAGCTTATAGGAAAAAAACAGAATCCATTTTAGCTCTTCGACCTGACATTTTGGTTGTTCAAGAATGCGAGCATCCGGATAAATACATTTACACTCAAACAAGCAGTAAACCGGACTCTCAATACTGGTATGGAGATAGCAGACATAAAGGTATTTGTGTCCATTCATTCAATGGTTACAAAATTGCCTTATTGCCAAATTTCAACCCTAAATTCAGATATATTCTGCCTTTCTGTGTGACTGGACATGGGCAGTCATTTACTTTATTTGCTATCTGGGCAATGAGCAATAAGGAGCACTACGAAGCCAGATATATTGGGCAGATTTGGCTAGCAATAAATTATTATGCAGAGATGTTAAAGGGTAACACCATATTAGTCGGGGACTTCAACAGTAACAAGATTTGGGATTATAAAGCCAGGGTTGGTGACCATTCAGACGTAGTGGATAGACTTGCTGAAAATAACATCCAAAGCGTTTATCATAAGCGTTTAGATGTCGAACAAGGAAAAGAAAAACATCCAACATTTTTTCTTCATCGCGACCTCTGCAAACCATATCACATAGACCATTGCTTTGCATCCACAGACATTATTGACAAAGTACAGTATTTTGAGATTGGGACTTATGAAAAATGGAGCGCATTCAGCGACCACGCTCCATTGATAATTGACTTTGATCTATGATTATTTATGGTAAAGAAAATTACAATAAATAAGAAAGAACTAGCGGAGCTCAAAATTCTTAAAAAGGGGGGAGTGGAAAAGACTTATGTGCCTCTAGGCCTTTTGACATTCCTTATTGGATTACGCACCCCAGACTGATATACTATGTATATAATGGAGCCAAGATTTGTGCAACCATCACTGCAGAGCAGTCTTTTAAAGATAATGATTCTTGATATTATGATGGCGAAAATATTTTTGTGTAAATGAATTTTTAGCGGCTTGGTTAGCCATCCTATTGAAGAAGGAACAAAAATCCATCTTCCCCCACTAGCTCGATCATCGGCTACTACCAAATTTTTATCAAGGCTACGTGGGTATTATTCACCAATTGCTTAACTTTCAGCTGTAGTCGTACTTTGCATGCCTGTTTAAAGATAATAATATGTCATACCCATGAAATCACTCGCTATAACGATCATTCTCACGGCTATTTCCCTCTTTTCGTTAGCACAGAATAGCCATATTCAGGTTGTCGCGGAACCCGGAATCACAGTCCTTTTGGATGGACAGTTTAAAGGTGTTACCTCTTCTGATTACGGTGGGCTTATAATTCAAAATGTAACTTCAGGTCAGCATTTAATCAAAGTTATAAAAGAAGGTTATGCCCCTCGAGAAGAAACTTTGACTGTCAAACCTGGCGAAGTCCTATTGTATCAGGTTGACACGAACTTTTCATCAGCTATTAAAATTACTGAGGAAGGCAATACAGAAAAGCAGATAATAACCATAAAAAAGGGAAATCTCACAATTCAATCCTTGCCTATTACCGTTAGAATCAACATCCCAAGTATTGATATCGATTATGTTAAGAAGGAGGATAAGTTCCACGCTGAGAATATTCCTGAAGGAACATATCTTGCAGAATTTATTTTGAATGACAGAGCCCTATCTGATTCAGTTAAAATCCTGAATCAAATGATAACATACCTTTTCGTTAACATGGTTGAGTTAAAAGTGGAAAGTAAAGACTATAAGCATATTGAGGAGCAAAAACCTCTTCAGGAGGCAAACGAAAGAGCCAGAGGTGCCTTCAGCAACGCAGGCAATGTTCGCGCTGCAGGCCAGAGTCAGGGGACAGCAGGCGGGCCGGGTAACCAGGGCGTTCCTACAGGCAGCCCCGATGCACCCAATTACGGTCCAGGCGGTGGCCAGGGAACTGACGGCATATCCTATGACCTCGGCGGAAGGAAGGCCCAGTCCCTCTTCAAGCCACCATATAATATCCAGAAAGACGGAATTGTAGTTGTTGCTGTGACAGTTGACCGTTACGGACTGGTCACCGATGCAACTCCAGGCATCAAGGGGTCGACGACACTTGATGAGAATCTCCTCAAGCTGGCAAAGGAAGCTGCACTCAAGACGAGGTTTGAAAGCAGCAATGATGCCCCTGTGATTCAGAAAGGTACTATCACTTATAATTTCAGGGTTAGATAATCCGAGGTTGTCCATAACAAGAGCCTTGGAAGATTTATGTGTAAAGAAGTAGGTCATCCTATTTGATGTATGTCTTTTGACCGATTATCTTCGACAGGAGGTCCAAGTCCACTTCGGTGAGAAAGTGGTGATGTGGGCATTGCGGGATCATAGCAGAGGCAAATTTAGGAAGGGGCTAACAAGCGATGGGCATAAAAGCACTGCATTTCCTTCGTCGATTCACAAGCGGTTCGAAATTTCCAGAGAATGACCCTAGATATTATATTGCTTATCAATCATTTGCATAGGTTCTGACATCGTATTACCCTCTTTTTTCTTTCTCCCCCCTTCCTTCTTCTCTTCTTTTTCTCTCTTTCTCTATGTTTGGTTGATTCAGCCTATTTTGATTGTTGGTTTGTATCCTACAAGTCTTTGCAATTCCTGTTCCATGGTGTTTTTGACAATCTGAATATGATCGGTGTAGATTCCCGTCATAATAGAGTCGTGAATCGTCACTGCGATAATCTCCGGATGCTCAATGTTGATTCGGGGCAAAATCACTTTCAAGATAATATGTGCCTCAACTGTCTGCAGTAGTATCGCAAACCTTTCATAACTTTTAAACTTGTCGCCTTTCTCGTTACCCCGGACTATTGAAAATATCCTATGAACCTCCGGGAATAGTTCCATGAAAAATCTGCGAGGACGAGACATATGAACATTCCTGTCAAAAAGAATCTGGAGAAGCAGCTTTTTAACCTTATTTCTCTTTTCGGCAAATATGATGGTCTTAAAATCATACCCTCTCTTCTCAAACTCGACTATGAGATATTCATATAGCTCCCCTGCAACCACCAGCGATATGTACCTCTTAATATCTTCAGCCTGCTCAACGTGTAAATTTCGAAGTATGCGAGCAAATGGTTGATTCTTGGCAAAGTCAGCAATTCTGCCCGGATCAGTAAAGATTAATGTTGAAAGATAAGGTTGACAATTTTTGACGTCGATATTTGTTAATTGCTGACCATTGATCCTAACAAATGGCCTACAAGTTCGTGGCAAATTGGTCAGGTTCGAATGGTATCTTCCCGAAGTGCTATCCACTGTGTAGTAAATGTCCCCTGTTTCAATCCTTGTGGCAGATGAATAGGCATAATTAAATTGGTCAGTACCATTACTATAGTTGGATTCTATGTAACTGAAAATCTCGGGGTCTACAGACAAATTTCGTATTTGCTTATTCTGATTTGGGTACATCTTCGAATTATGTCTACTATAGTTCTGTTGTGCCCTTTTTATGCGGTTGATTAGCTTTGGGTTAGTGACACTAGATTTAGAATACTTGCTCTGAAAGGCACTCGAAATCCTATACTGGTAAGACATTTGCCCTGTAATATAGTAACTCGACCTCTCAATTATCCCAA
>JAGVVH010000382.1 GCA_019135895.1 Bacteroidota bacterium
GCCCGGGTGCCGGAGGGGGAGAGTCTATTCAAAATCTATCCTGAACTGAAGAAATACAAGATCTTCACGAAATCTGCTGGCCCAGGCCTTGATAATGACAAGGTGATGATGTGGATCCTATGTATGTACGATAAAAACACCCCGTATCGTGCCAAATACCGGGATGTTCTCAGGCGCAAGGCAGAGATAGCTCATGATGTCGGTTTTGAAACCCTTCCATCCGGAATCTTTGAGGATCCGGTGGAAGACTTCATGAGGGGGAATAATAAGATCGTTAACGAGAAAGGGTTGGAGTTTGTCCGGATGCACCGGTCGTTTAAGTATGCTTATATGGTTGCAATCGAGAACTCTTACTATAATATGCTCCTGGAAGTAATGAATGGCAATACCAAAAGGATTGCTGATCTCCGTGGAGTGCAAGAGGAATTAGAGGAAACAATGCTACAGTTGTTGAACGAGGACGACAATCCATACATGAAGGATGCCGTCCTTCGTTATATGGAGGAAGAACGGCTGATGCTCCGGCCGGAGGATATTGCACGAAAGAAAGCAAGCGGTGAAGACCCTGTCCCTGATAAAAAAATACTCTGATCAGGTTTCAATAAAGATCCTTGCCGGCTATCAGGAAGCAGACAAGTATCTTTGGGTGAATACTGATGACCGAGATCTGATACCAATCCGGATCACTCTCCCGGAGCCACCTGAATACCACCTGATAGATGGCTTCGGGCTGCCGGCAGAGGAACAGATGTGGCATCCACCCAAGCTGCCCAAGCGACTAAAGGAATTACAGCGCACCTTTGAAACCATTGACGAAATTTGGGACGAAATCAACAAAAACAAGGATGTTTATGCCAATGAAATTGAGTTCATGCGGGAGCAATGGTATCGCAGGATCCACGGATATTGGTTTTTTAACAATGGAAAGCCTACCTACATTGACGGATGGCATTATTTCTATTGCGCATGGTGGCATATTGACGTAGGATTACCCAAGTACAGGGACCGTGACCGGAAGTTTTTTCTGTTTGCCCGGTTCATTTACAAGGACACAACCACCTTCGCATACATAGATGAGAAGGGGAACCCCCGGAGGAATGACAAGACGGGCTATTTTGACATGATTGACATCGGTGGCCGGGTATTTTATGGGTTCAATTACCCCAAACACCGAAGGGAAGGGGCCACCTACAAGGCAGAACTGATCAATTATGACATTATCAGTACCACAATGGGGGCCTGGGGTGGAATTCAGAGTCAAAATGACGTTCAGGCAAGCAAATGTTTCCGCAAACACCTGATTTCTCCATGGAAAAAACTCCCATTCTTCTTTAAACCCAACTATGAGGGGTCCACATCCCCAAAAGCAGAGCTTTCATTCTCTCCCCCGGGCCGGAGACTGTCAAACAAGGGATCTTTTGTGTCTTCTGATGTCGGATTGGAGAGCATGATCAACTTTGAAGACGCTGAACCGGGTGCATATGACGGTGATAAGCTGTATTTCCATCACGATGATGAGGTTGGGAAGCTCAAAAAGGGTATCTCATGTTGGGACAGGCACCTGGTCGTGAAGGAGTGCCTTGTCATGGGTGCTGAGATCATTGGATTCACCATCAAAACATCCACCGTAGGCGAGATGGAGAGAGGTGGAGGTAAGATCTTCAAGCATCAATGCGAGATGAGCAATTACTTCCAACGGACTCCTAACGGGCAGACGAGATCCGGGCTTGCCACGTTGTTTATTCCGGCATGGGAGGGGCTGCAGGGCTTCATTGATCAGTATGGGATGTCGGTTATTGATACTCCTACACCGGCCCAGGCTAAATACATCGGAAGGAAGATCGGAGCGAAGGAATATCTTCTCAACAGACGTAAGGGGTACATTGACGCAGGTGACTATGAAGGCCTCTCCGAGGAAGTCAGGCTTTATCCTATGTCATTTACCGAGTGCTTCAGAACCTCAGCCAAGTCTTCAGGCTTCAATATGGCCAAGCTCGAAAATCGTATTGACGAACTGAGATTTTCCAAGGAGCTTCCCATCAGGGGCAATTTCTCATGGTATCATGGACAGCGAGATACATATGTGATCTTCACCCCAAATAAGAATGGCAAATTCCTGATCTCTCATCAGCTTAACCAAGAGGAGGCTAATCGTAAATTCTGGGACGAGACGGAAGAAACATGGAAACCCGGCAACTCATCCTGGGGATCTGCCGGGGCTGACCCATTTAAGTTTAACAAAACAGAAGGGAACCGAAAATCGAAGGGTGGCGGTGCCGTGGTCCGTAAGGCCAAAATGAAGGACGGAAATTTCAGCATGAAACGGAAATTTGTCTGTACCTATTCTAACCGGACCTATGACAAGAACGAGTATGCCGAGGATATGCTGATGATGTGTGTGTACTTCGGAGTTCCCATGTTCCCTGAGATCAACGTGGATCTTATATGGGATTATTTTGAGAAAAGAAATTATGCCGGATTTCTACTTTACAGGTTTGACCCAAAAACTTTTCAACAGAATAAAACACCTGGTGCGAACACCAATGATAAAATCAAGCAGGAAATTTTTACTGAGTACATGAACTTCATAGAATATGAGGCTGATGAAGAAACTCATGTAGAATTGCTTGAAGAATGTCGGGACATCGGAGGCCCTGAAGAAATGCCGGACTATGACCTGTTTACTGCCGGTGGTTACGCCTTGATGGGTACGGCTCCTATTTATCAGGAACTTGAAGAAATTGAATCAAGTGAAGTTTCTTTGGATATGTTTGTTAAAAAAAGGAGATATTCGTGAAAAAAATAATTAATATCTTACGCTAAGATTTTCAGGAGATGGCAGGGTTGGAAGTAAAAAGCGTAAACGCATACCAAAAAGGGACGTATCCATTCCCGAATGATGAGATAGATCCCAAGAAGAAAGACGCAGCATGGGGGAAGAAATTCTGCGAGGCCATGTATGCAGCCTGGGTGACGGACCGGTGCGGGATCCCATACTCACAGATCGAGGAAATGCACGAACTCCGAAGATACGGAGCCGGGATGCAGGACGTTTCCAAATATCAGAAAATCTTGCTATCAGAATCAGAGAGTGGAGATCTTGAAGGGTTCCTCAACATAAATTGGGATATTTTCTCAGTCATGCCCAAGTTCAAGCACGTTATCCGGGGCATCTTCGAGGAACAGGATCACGCCATCACAGCCAACGCCATAGATCCTAAAAGCATTGACGAAAAGAAGGGGGTTATTCTCAGAAAGTGGTTCAAGGCCCGGTACAAGGACACCCTCAATAACCTCCGTCAGATGGGAGGCGGGGAGCCGATAGACGAATGGCTCCCGGAGTCAGTCCATGAGTTGCAGGTTTATCAGACCATGGGTGGTTTGCGCCTGGCAAAAGAAATGGAGATAGAGGAGGCCCTGAACTACACATTTTATATCTCCGATTGGCAGGAGGTGAAGCGCAAAATGATTGACGACTATGGAGACATTAATTGCGCAGCAGCAAAGGATTACACAGATCCATACACCAAGAAAGCCAAGATCCGTTATGTTGACCCCCTGAACCTTGTCATTCAATATTCCCGGCATTGGGACCACCGCAACTCCGAGTACGCAGGAGAGAAGATCCGGGAGAGCATCACCAACATTCGCAAAAACACCGACATTTCTGAAGACGAACTCAGGCAGCTTGCTCAGTTTTATAACGGGGCCGGCTCAAATGCCAACTTAGCAAATTGGGGATTGGATGACCTGAGAGTATCTGACGGAGTATGGAAGTATGATGACTTCCAAATTGATGTTATGGACTGCGAATGGTTCTCTGTCAATAAAAAGTACCGCACTACACTTATGACGAAGAATACGGCAAAGTGTACGATCGCACCAACCGCAAGACCGAAATCAGCACATACAAGACCGTTTATCGCTGCAAATGGATCATCGGAACCGATTTTGTGTACGATTTTGGTATCCAATATGACATCCCGAGGCCCGGCAAAAAAGAGGTCGAACTGTCCTTCAAATTCTATAAACTTCCCGGCCGGTCCATCGTTAGCGTTGCTGTACCAAACCTGGATCAGATGCAACTTGCATGGTTGAAGTTACAGAACGCACTTGCCATGAGTTCCAATTCAGGTATTGCAGTTGAATACACCTCTCTGCAGAACATGAAACTTGGTGGTGAGAAAATGGATCCCCTGGATATCCTGTCGCTACGCAGGGACACGGGGGATCTCTTTTATAAACTGACAACCCACACCGGACGAATGAATGTCCCGGGAGGGTTCAGGCCTATACAGGAGCTTGAAGGAGGGATCGGCCGGCAGCTTGACGAACTGATCAGGATCTTTGACCTGAACATGAACTTCATCAGGGATCTGACCGGCATCAATCAGATTGCAGACGCATCCAACCCGGATCCCAATCAGAGCGTTGGCGGCAGCGAACTTGCGATTGCTCAGACAACCAAGGCCCTCAAACCGATATACTCCGGATATGTCAGGCTCAAAGAGCTTGTGGCCCGGAGTTGCGCCATCAGGATACAGAACATTGTCAGGAACGATCCGAAGGCTTACGATGTCTATCTCCCGGTGGTTGGCGCAGCCGGAGTTAAGCTATTGGAGTTTGACGCAGAGAACATAGACGCAGACTATCACATCAAAATCATCGCCAGACCTACCGAAAAACGCAAGGATGTCATATTACAGGCAGCGGTACAGGCCATGCAGCCCGACCGGGAAGGATATGTCGGCATCGAAATACAGGACTTTATGATGATCGAGAGACTGCTTGAAGATGGCAACCTGAAATATGCGGAGTACTTCCTGAATTATCGCAGTCAGAAAAACAAGGAGCGTCAGACACAACTGCAGCGAGAGAATATGCAGATTGACGCTAAGAACGCTCAGGAGACGGCCCGGGTGAAAGGGGAGGAGGATCGCAATTCCAAAACCTTCGAGACAGATGAAACCATTCGTCTTGAAAAGGTAAAAGCTGACCTTGAAGATCGCAACAAAGAGAGAGAGCATCAGCGTAAGATGAAAGAGCTTGCGCTTCAGGTCGGTTTAAAAGAATCAGTATCAAACACTAAATAGCTATGACAAAAGGCAAAGATTTTATCGGCAGTCCGGAGTTTGAAGCCCTAAAGGATATTCCAGGCGTTGACCCGGCAGAAATAATGAAACAGGCAGGATTAGGGGGGGATCCCACACCCCCGGGCGGGGGCGAATCCCCAATACCGGCAGGAGGCGACCCCCCTACACCCCCTGCCCCACCTATCCCGGGACAGCCACCTGTCCCACCACAGAGAACGGACCCGGCCCCCGCACCGCAGAACGATATTCTGAAGGAGATCTTCGGAGATCGTTTTAAGACGGTGGAGGAGGTCAAAAATGCTAATATAGTCGGTCAACTCGATGAATTGGACAGTCTGAGACGGACCAAGTCCGACCTTGAAAAACAACTCAGCACGAAGCCTCAGACCAACTTCGTAAATGACGAAGTGGCTTTGTATAATGAGTTTGTGAGGGAAACCGGCATCTCCGATTATGGTGTGTTCAAAAGGTTAAATGCGGCTGACGTTGCAAACATGGATCCCGTGGATGCGCTCGTCACAAGGTATGTCCTTGAACATCCTAATCTCGCAGGTCAGGAAACCAATGTCCGTAATTTTGTAATCAAGAATTACAATGTGGATCCTGAATTGATTTCTGAACAAGATCTTAACGCAAATAAAGTTGGCTTGATAGCCGATGGCGATAAGGCGAAAAAGTTCCTTTCAGAAATTAAAGAAAAGCTGAAGGTTCCGCAATCGGCACCGGCAGCAGAAGCTCCGAAGGATTTAACCCCGGAGGAAAAAACCGCTTTGCAGGACCAATGGGGCAAAGTCGGAACCAATGTTCTTGGTGTCCTATCCAAACTTCAGATTCCTATCAAAGGATCTAAGGACCCCCTGATGACCTATGCCTTGGCAGAGGCCGATATCAAGGAGGCTCAGACATTCATCACCAACTATGCCTTGGCGAACCGCATGGAACCCAATGAGGCAAATGTTGGCACATTGTCGAGAGTGGTCTATTCTCAGTTAATCATGGGGAAGTTACCGGAAATCGTACACTCCGTATTTGAGAGGGCGAGACAGATGACCGAGAAGGAGGTTCATGCTTTGTATTCAAACCCCAATCCGGCCCGTAATACAGATCAACCACCAATACCACCGGCACCGGGCAGAACCGATGGCGATAAGTTGGAGCAAGATCTGTTTGACGCAGAGATGGGAATGTATAACAGATAATGTACTTGTAAGAGGTGTATATTGTCTAACATTAAATTGTATTGAGAAATGAATCCAGATGCTATTGCGCAAATATACGCCTCAGACATCGTCTCCGGTTTTGACATTTACAAGCCGGAAAAACTCAACGTACTTTTCAACAGGTACGGAGATCAGGGAGCAAGCTATTTTCAGATCGTAAGATCTATGGGCTTTGAGAAAGAGGTTTCCCTGGATACCTACGGGCATTATGAAGAAAACCGTATCCATGAAGTTTGTATTGTCAACGCAAACGTGGTACAGCCGGCCGTTGGTGCCGATATCACATTTGTACTCTCGGCCAACAGCCTTGATGCCAACAACAACTTCTATGTTCGCAAATGGGATATCATCCTGTTCCCGAATGAAGTCACCGGATCGGTTACGACCATTGACACTACCACACCCACCGCCCCGGCCATCACCTGTAAGCTGAACGATAACACAGAGCAATTCCCGGCTCTCTCAGCAGGGGATGAGCTTGTTATCTTTACCAATGCCTTCTCAGAAGGATCGGGACAGCCTAACGGTGCTATCAGGGGAACATGGGAATACACCAACGATGCTCAGATCATCAAGGAAACCATCGGAGTAACCGGGTCAGAAATGACCAATCAGACATGGTTTGATGTTACTTCGGCCGGAACCAAAATACCGGCATACTATTTCCTTGGGCAGGTTGACATAGACTACCGGGTTGCGCTTCGTATTGACGGTGCGCTTCTGTGGGGTAAGAGGACTGTCAACCCGGGCCTGATTGATCCCGACACCGGAAGGCCGATCAAGACCACGGAAGGTCTGATCCCCTACATCCGCAGGGTTGGAAACGAGCAGACCTACACCTCCGGTTCGTTCAGCGTCACCGAATTTGACGAAATGGACCGTACCCTTGACCGTGAACACGCAGGAAACTATATCCTTGGGATGCTTGGAATACAGCTTCATCAGGATATTGAGAACGCCCTTGTGTCTTACTTTGCAGACACCAACATTCAGTATGCAAGGCAGACAACCAACGAGGTTCTGTTCAACAGCAATGAATCCCTGGGTGCATCGGTCAACTTCAAGTATCTTGTCAAGAGCGAAAGAACATTCCTCATGAAAAGGATGGGTGTTCTCTCAAACCCGAAGCTCTACGGAGCAGTCGGCTACGAGGGACCCAAACTTGGGGTGTTCATGCCGATCAACAAGAAGAAGGACCCCGTGTCGGGCAACATGGTTGAGTCCATTGGTGTTCGTTACAAGGGCCTGGGCAAGTACAACCGCAGGATGGAAGTATGGCAGGTAGGCGGTGCCGGTGAAGGTCTGAAAGTGACCGACATTGACAGCAGAAACACCTATCAGAGGTGCCATATTGGTGCGCATTTCCGTGGGGGCAATCAGTTCGTTCTGATGGAAACCTAAACTGAATAAGATGGAGTGGGGAGACTTATTCTCCCCCCTCCTCTTTAAATAAGCACTAAAAAACAACCTTAAAAAGAATCACGATGCTATACAAGAATGACGAGCAGTACAAGCTAACGGCAAATGACCTCCGGGAGATCAAGAAAAAATTCCCGAAATTTCCGGTACGGTTAACCTATCCGGATGAACGGATACGTCCGAGTCTGAGCAAACACAATAAGCTCCCGGACAAACCGAATTCAATGAGCTTCCCACTTGTAGCAACGGTAAAGTCATCTACCGGATCTGATGTGTGGAGGTACGCAGAGAACAGATTGATCGGGAGCAAGGGAGATTATATTTACCTGCCTCCGAACTTTTTTCTTACAGGCACTTATATTCTGCACGAGCATGATGTCGAACTGGTATGGTATCTGTGGAAAATCTGTCCATATACCCAGGGCGGGGAAAACTATAATGGCATTAAGCCAAAAGTGGTGTTTGAGGATCTGATCGGAAAGGCCGAGAGGAAAGCCGAGAAGGAGGCAAGAGAAGCCGATGTCAAGGCCCTCATCTATTCGTCCAAAGTTGGGTTGTCCGAGTCTAAGCTGAGGCAGATTGCCAAAGCAATGTTTGTTCCCGAGGTTGATGATCTGACCTTCGCCCAGGTGAAGGTGGCCATCGAGCAGGAGATCACCCGGGACAGAAAGAACGGAGTGGACAAGTTCCTTGATATGATTGATCAGGATGACTTCCTTGAAGTGCGTTCAACACTTCAGGCCGCCATGGACCGCAAACTGATCAAGTTTGATGTTAAGAGGAAGATGTGGGGATGGGTCATGGGTCCCGGGAAAAAGATGGAGCCGATTGTCGAGATCACGGCAAGTGCAGATCCCAATGAAGCCTTGATTAGTTTTTACATGGGCAGCAAGAAGTTTGCCCAATCTCTTGCCGCATCTCTGAAAGGAGAGAAGGTAATTATCGGGGAGGGAAGCGGAAGCCCCGATGATCCGGACGAGGGAGAAGGGGATTAGTTGGGACCTATAATATAGGATGTTCGTGCCGTATTTCTTCAAAAGAGATTTACGGCACATTACATATAACAAAGGGGAGTAATGGCAGAGCTTAACACAACAATAGACCTCCGGGGGACCACCACCAAACAGATATGGGTTGATGACAATATCAACTATGTCGGATTGGGATGGGATATCGCTGATGCGGTGGGAGTTCTGACCATCACCGG
>JAGVVH010000286.1 GCA_019135895.1 Bacteroidota bacterium
CTTTGCTCCGTCAAACGCTTCAAGCAATAATGCTATTTTAGCTTCTTGTTCTGTTGTTAATGCCATAATTATATCTCCTATCTTAAAAATCGTAAACCAAAACTTGACAGGCGCAATGACCCGTACTCAATAAGCCGTAGACCGGCTTTTTGATATGTATTCAATGAGGCATCGGGCAGGGCTATACTTCCAATATTCTTACCTCCTAAATAAATAATCCCCAAATTCGGCTGCTCATTCAGCGATACCTCGCCAAGCGCAACGCCACCAAGTGATATTATTCCAAGTTCCATTATACTATGACTTGCTTTGTGTTCACCAAGACATAATCGTCAAACGTGGTGTCTGCGAAATTCGTACTCGTTGCGTGTGTCTTGATTGCCAAATACAATTTACCACCCTCAGAAAAAGTTCCTCCCGGAATGTAGGCCGTTATCTTACCTGCCTCCGTAATGGTGCAATTTACCTTTACCCCATCGGTAAAGGATGCTGTGAGTTTTTGCTCTTCCCGATTTTCAACAAAAAAATCAGCCTCAAATTCGGGTATAGTAGCCGCAGTAAAAACCACCCCTGAATTTGTTTTCAGCGTAAAGGAGAGTTCCATATCATACTCTTTTGCGAAAATCCCAACGCTACTGCCTATTACTGTTTTCATAATTATTGGTTTTTATATTGTTATTTTCTGTTGCCATATCTTTATCTTTTTATGTTATAATAATCATCATTATTTTCATTGTTCCACCACGTAATTCCATATACCAAGCAGCATTTTAGGGGTTACCTCCTGCGGTATGTCGCTTTCCTTGATTTTTACAAGGTCAATTTTTACATCACGTTTCAATACCGCCTCGTGTTCCGCATTAAATTTCTCCTCGTCAATGGGGATGTATTTCCCGTCCTTTACAATAGGCGCACCATTTTCATCCTTCTCAACAAGCACGACCCGACATGTCTGGCATGTTCCATAAAGCCGTTCTTAAATTCAAAATTTCAAGTGTTGTCATATTAATTGGTGTTAAATAATTAAAGTCCTATTGTCCAGATTCTTGGGTAATAGTGCGTGAAACGGTAGCAGCACCAGAGTAGGAGAAGTAAACAGTACCATACCTTTCAGCACCGCTATTGGCTGATACCGAAACAACAGAGTTAGAATAAGTAAATCCAGTTCCAGAAACGGAGTAATTGGAGGAGCCTAAAGCAATATCAGTGTATGAGGAGGAGCCAGAAGTATAAGTATAAGTTCTTCTAACAGTTCCAGATAGATTCACGGTATTTGCCGTATTTCCAACGGTAATATTACCATTATAGTTGTTCAACTTGGCGGCAATGATAGAGTAAGAGGTAGAGTAATCATTGTCTTCTTGGTAAACAGATATAGTCTTATTAATAACAGCCCCAGCAGGTGGAGTATAAGAAAATCCCAAAACTGCCTCGGTACTCAAACTATATGTTGTTCCACGAGAAGAAGCTGTAATACTATAAGTACCTGTAGAAGTTTTTGAAATACTAAAATTACACCCAGAAGGTTGTGAAACAACTGTAGGAGCAGAAGAAGCATCCACAAGAACATCAGAGCCACTCTGATACACACTATTTACATAAGTTTTACGGGTAACTGTAACAGTTGCAGAACGTGTGCCATTTGCAAGAATATAAGTTCCAGCAGAATAAGTTACAGACAAAACTATATCATATGTAGTAGTTAAACGCTGCCACACGAGAGTTGAGCCAATGTATACATGATTGACATTTGTAGTGCCAATTTTTATGTCCGTTACATCCGCTGTTCCTATCTTTATACTCATTTCTATGTTGTTGAAAAATAAATCGTGTTTGCATCAGGCGAACCGGGCATTGAAGCCACTACGGACACGGAGTATCCTGAAATTTTATTATGCTTATGTGATCCGTCTTCGTTGTCAACTGTTGTCCCAAATCTTAAAAATCCACCGCCACCGAAAGTGAAAGTTGATTTTTTTGTAGTGTGGCATACACCGTGTCGCCTACCGTAACCTCCCCAGGTGTCAATAGCGCACTTGGAGTACCCCCGCCACCTTGTCTAATAAACACGGAGGGCCAGCTTCCTGAAAGACCTATTCGCGCAAAAGCATCTCCCTTGCTAACTTTCACCCCCGCCCCACTTACTGCCGTTGGTGAAATATCCACAGAGGTTGTTCCGTCCGTTGTGGTAAAACTCCCAGCCGATATACTTCCCCCAACCATTGACAACGCACCAGATGCATACGACAGGTATACATTCGTTTCCCCTATTTTCAAAGCACCGCTACCATACCAATAATTATTTGAGTTTATATATAAACCGTTATTGGCCCCGTTTACAGACGCCCCTATTTTCAGCGTTTCACCAATGGCAACCGTCCCTGCGAAAGTCCC
>JAGVVH010000189.1 GCA_019135895.1 Bacteroidota bacterium
TATTATACAGACATGCTTCCAGGTGGAGCGACTGTGGAGGTGCCAACATCTGCAGTTGATACATACAAAGCAACGGATGGCTGGAAGGATTACAATATTGTCGGGTATTGATAGTATATAATGTCTTTTTTGATCAATATCTCCTTAAACTACCCCGGATCACCCCCTGGTCCGGGGTCTTTTTTTACAAAAAAGTCAGGATAAAAATTCCCTCCGCTGCCTCAAAGACTAACCCTCCTTTACCCCCTCCACCTCCAAATCCAGCTCATTAACCAGCAACGCCAACTCCTTCCAATAGCCCACATCCGCCAGCTCCTCCAAACTCCCCATACCCAACAGCCCCTTCAACTTCAAAAAAGTGGGATGCATCCTGGGATCCTCATACCTCTCCACCGGGGTAATTTCAATATGTTCCTTTCGATGCTGCCTAATCAGCAGATCTGCAATATCCACATGATTCGCCCTATCCTCAAAAGTCGCCTCTTTCTCCAGAACATCCGACACCGTAATGTCCAGTCCCCTCACCTGGGACAATTTCTCCTTCCATTCAGAAAAACCATCCACATCCGGAAAGGCCACCACCTTACGGCCCCTCAACACCTGCAGCCGGTCGTTGAGCTGGGACTTCCCGCCGGTGGCCAGCCAGATGTATTCCGGCCAGAATGAACTGCAAATAACGGCGGTTTTTTCACTTTCCACCAGGGCCACACTCTTAAGCGGATACTGCCTCAACAAATGCTCCCCAAACAGGCACTGGGTCAGCTCCCAACCTGCCGGCAACCGCAACCTGGGATTGCAGGACTGTTTCAAGACAGAGTGGACCCAGGTAATCCGCCCACCCACTTTTTCATCCTTCACCCGTTTCCCCGTCTTCCTGTCGTACTTCATGATCTTCCCAGTCCTGCAGCGACCCTCCATATCTATCTGGTAGAAAATCACATCCCTTTTTTTGGTTACGCCTATAAGGTACTCTTTTACGATGCTTCCGGTGTTTTCCTTCCCGATCAAACCGGTCAGGAACAGCGTGAAATCGCTGTCTATTTCCGGATTTACCGTGCTTTTTACGATATCTGTCGTTATGGTCCATAATTGTTTTTTTACTTTCGTTTTCAATGCTGGTTGAGGTATGCGGAAAAAGTTCTCCTTCCAGTCAGAACGGGCCGAGGGGTTATCCGCGAAAAACTGCTTCGGCGTGTAATGATACCCGCAACTGCTCTCGTGGTTGCACCTTCCCACCACCTCATTCAAAAAATCCCCGTTTTCATCCACATAGAACGTAAAACAGAGTTTGTCCCCGCAAGCGGGACAAGCATGCCGGCTCCCCGGCCCCTTGTAAGTCTGCAGGCTATATGTGTGGGAATCCGTCATAAGAAATCCAGGTTTTCAGAGATATCAAATACGAAAGGATCCCTTCGCTCCGCCACCGCCGCCATTGTCTCGTACTGTCCCGCCACCCCCGGAACTGTCCCGCACTGTCCCGTTTGTCCCGCCTGTCCCACATCCCCGCCCGGGACACCTTCTCCCACCGGAACACCACCTCTGCCCGAAACAGCATCCCTACAAGGAACAGCCACCCCTTCCGGGATATCATCCAAATCCAGGACAACCTCCTCCAGCGAATCCGCCTCCTTTTTCTTCTCCTGTGCAATGATCCGGTGCACAGTGGTCTTGCTCAGATTCACCAGATCCGCGATTTCCCGTATCGATTTCCCATCCCTGTGCAGCGACCGGATATTGGAACGCGTCAGCGCCTCATCCTCCTCCGACTTATCCCGCAAATGCTCCGATTCCTTTCCATAGCCCTTGTGCAGGAAATGCACATACCCGCCATCATTGGTGATTTCATAAATGATCACATTGTCCGAGTCGTAAATATATTCGCTGGCGCGGACCTTCACCTGCTTGACAAACTTGATCCGCTTGTCCTTTGCCGATTGCCCGATTGCAAACACATTATCAAAGAAGTTGTAGAGCTTCTTTGAGCCGGCCAGGTCGTTTTGTGAAATGGGATTGCTCAAATTCCGCTTGGGCGTGTGCGAGATGATCAATAGGGTGAGGGAGTGTTTCTTCTTCAGGGCAATCAGCTTCATCATGAACAGCCCCGCCACATCCCCCTTTTCCGAACTGTTGCACAGGTACGTCAGATTGTCGATGATCACGATCTTGGAATCCGTCTGGACGGCAGCCTCCTCAATATCCTTTATGATGGCCTCTTCATAGTTCTGGACCCCGATATGCTCCGGATCAATTTCCGCCCGGTAGAAATTGTCCGAGAAAACATACCGGAATCCCAGTTCCTTGCTGGTGTACCTCAACTGGAACTGCTTTTCCGACAACTCACAATCCACATAAAGCACCTTCCGGTACCTGGAAATATGATCCCCCATCTGGACTGCGAAAATGGACTTGCCTGCATTGGAATCCGCAAACAGGCAAGCCACTTCCCCCTCGTTGAGCAATCCATGGTACAGATCCACCGGATCCGGCATCTTCAGGGCATCTTCCACCGACCGGTTGGCCGTCTTGATCGACAGCATCCCAACGTGTTTGCAATCCCGGCTGACAATAGCATTTTTCTCAAGTTCAAAAGAAATCTTGTCTGCAAAGCTATCGTCCGTCCCCATCACCTGCCCTCCATTGCCGGAACTGCCATTTTCTCACCAGCCCAGACCGGCTTGCCGTAATAATCCGTCACGTTCCCTTCCATGATGGCCTCTATGTCCTTCCACCTCCAACGCCTTTCCGCTCCTATCATAACAGGATGCAGGTAGTCGCTTTTGACATCCCATCTCCAGAGGGTGGTTTCACTAACACCCAACAGTTCCATCACCTCTTTTTTTGTTAAAAGAGTTCCCGGTCCATACATTACCTTGGAGCCGGACAAGGTGACAAGCTCTTTTGCAAAAACTTTTGCCGCTTCAATCAGATCTTTTACTTTAACATTAATACTTACATCAGGATAATCTGATGCAAGGTTATAAACGTCAATTCCCATAATTAGAATATTTAGGAATTGCACCCCTCCCCACGCACCTCCAAGCAGTGGTTTTGTTCGGTGTCCGGGACCAGGGCGGTAACTTGGATCTTACCCCCTGACCCGTCACAAAAATCTGTAAAAAAGAATGGAAATAAAAATATTTCGTGTTTACGTAAACACACTTTTTCCCAGGTAACAAAAGAACTGGCAAGCTTTCAACATATTAGGCAAAAACCGCCCATGGCCCAGGTAACAAAAAAGTAACAAATAGGTAACAAAACCGGCACCCGATTGATAACATCATGAATCCCTCACTGCCCCGCTGGCATACCCTCCAACGACTGAAAGAAGTTCAACGCCTGGACCCTGGCCAGCGGCAGATTCCCCTTGTAGCTCGACCTTCTGAGCCGTGCCGGTTTGTAATTCTCAATCTTTTCGGCAATCCCAAAATGATCAAACACCGCCCGCAGCGTGTTGCCGTACGCTTCACACAATAAATTATTCTCCCAGGCAATGGCAACAACCGAAGCCATTGTTGCCACATACCCCGCACCCTTCTCATCGTTGAGGGAAGCAAGGTGCTCGTATATTAAAGTAATGCGCCCGGCATCGTAATCATGCACAAAGAAACCGGCAAGATCAAAAGCATTTTCTTCCGCCATGGGGTAGTGACCCGTTTCTTCCTGCAGGATCATTTCGCAGTTCTTGTCATCACACAAAAGAGCGTACGTCATGGTTTTCCGCCTGGCCATCTCCTTATCAATGGAAGAATTGATCCGGGAAGAGTAAACCGCAGCCCATTTGTAAACCTCCGTCCGAAAATCATGTAAAGCATGCATAAAGCCGAGGCTGTCAAACTTCATACCATGATGGACCTCTACCTTTTTCATCGTCTTGATAAGGTGGTTCAGGTAGATTTTCGGCTGGACAAGATCCATGGCCAGGGCAAAATCATTCTGCTCGATGATGAATTCATGCAGCTCCTCAAAAGTTTCCTCGGACAGCTCGATATGCACATCCGTTCCATACTCGTACCGTTGAGGCTTACGGTAAAAATCGGCAATCTCCCGGTCCTTGTCCAGCCACCTTTCCAGCTGCAGGACTTTCTTTTCCCGATACAGGTTGCACAGGTCATAACAGTTCGCAATAACCCCGTACAGCCTGAAAATCACATTCAAGAGGTGCCAGGCATCAAGTCGTGACATCCCTCATTTTACTTAGACGTATATGTAGAAAAAAGCCGGGCGATTATAGAATACCCGACTTCGGTTTTACTGTAAAAAAATCACAGCCTCCCACACATCCACGATATTCTGTTTTGCCAGCGCCTCATACCCGTCCTCACACTCTAAGCCGTGGCATGCGGCCACAAAATATTGAAGCACGAATTTCTGTTCTTCAGAAAGCGTCCCGTACTCCCGCTCCACACAGGCAGCCGGGTCCTTTCTCCCTTCTCCCACAATGACACAACAGATGGAAAGAACAATCTCATCCACGAGCTCCTCAGCCCAATCATATAAAAAATCATCACCGCCCACAGCTCTATTTGTTTTTGATCTATAACAAAATAAACCCTTTTCCCCCACTAAAACAAGCAAAACCCACCCAAAAATCCCCCCACCACCCAAACTTTTTACAAACCAACACCTTTTTACACCTTTCGTCCCAAAATTATTTTTCCACCACTTTTTTCAGACAAAAAATATCTACTTTATCAAATTCCTGTATTTGACTATCGATTATTCCATACAAAAAAAAGACAAGCATCAACTTGTCTTTCATAAATCAATAAAGAAATAAAATTCTTGATTCCGGTTCTTAGGACTGGATGTACTTCACGTCTTTCTGTGTTAACAGGCTTTCGGCTTCAGCTACAGTTAGACCAATAAATTCAGACTCAACAAACGATATCTCATCCGGATAATACTCAAACAGTTTTAACGACTCTCCATTAGAAAGTGTTACAGTAACCGTTGGCATTTGATCAAACATCCCTTCAGGCATCGGCCTTGGAAAAGGACCAATTTCACATTTTGTAATGATAGATTCAGAATAAATCATAATTATAAAAAAATAAATCTCACTAATTTGTGACCTCTTGCAACAAAGTTAGTAATTCAATTCAAAATTTGACACAAACTTTCTTTAAGTTGACAAGATGATTATTCTCAATTGATTCCGTGGCTGTAATGCGACTATTCGAAATGGATTATTCAGATACAGTAACTAAGAAAAGTAGGGCTATACATGAAGACGATGAGGAGAAAGAATTTCATCAACGAATGAAATCGTTTAATGGATTATCAGCCAAGGAGTGGGCTTCGCTATCGATGAATATATGGTCTGATGTAAGTTCTCCACGCAATGATTTTCAAAAAGAACATGGTGCAGTTTATCCTGTAAAATTAGTTGAGAGATTATTATTGATGTATAGTCGTGAGCTTGATAATGTTTTTGATCCTTTTTTAGGAATAGGATCAACAATAATTGGTTGTCAGAATCTTAACAGAAATTGCATCGGAACAGAACTTAATCCAGAATTTGCTCAATTAGCCCAACAATGGCTAGTTGAAAATTCTGGAATATTTCAAAACACATTAAATTTAAAATACTTAGTTGTTAACGATGATTGTCGCAATCTAGATAAATATATTGCAAAAAATAAAATTTCTCTTACAATAACATCTCCTCCATATGCAGATTTTATACAAAAATCAGTTGAGGATCGGGAAAAAGTACATAAAACATCTCTTATCAAACATAGTAATAACAGCACTGTAAAGCAGTATAGTGATAATGAAGATGATTTTGGGAATCTTCCTTACCCAGAATTTATTAAGCAATTAAAGGTGGTTTTATCAAAAAACTATGAAATAACTAAGCCAGGTGGTTATTCTTGCTGGGTTGTTAAAGACCATCGTGATACGAAGAATAAAATTCCTTATATCCCATTTCACTCAGACTTGGCGCGTGCTGGAGAAGAAGTAGGTTGGAAATTTCATGACTTAATTATTTGGGACCAATCAAAGCAACGAAAATTAATTTTATTAGGCTATCCATCTATTTTTTATACTAATCAAAACTGTTCTTTTATCGTAGTATTCAGAAAATTTATTTGACTCATATTTTCCATGCTTATCCGGCAAAATTTATACCTCAAATCCCAAAATTATTCATTGAAAAATACACCAAACCTGGTGACACTGTATATGATCCATTTGTTGGATCAGGTACAACTCTTGTTGAGTGTAAATTATTAAATCGGAATGGGATTGGAATTGATTCCAATCCCATTGCCACATTAATATCTATTTGTAAAACAACTAAACTTTCAAGTGACGAAATAATTATTGCTAATAATTTTCTGCTAGACATAGAGGCAATTCTTGCACTTAGACCTTCAAATTTTCATTTGCAATACGATTACCTGAATACTATTGATTTCCAAAACAAAGAACATTGGTTTCAAAACAATGTTCAAATTGAATTATCTTTTTTGATTAAGAAGATTAGAGAAATT
This sequence comes from Bacteroidota bacterium, assembly GCA_019135895.1. Lineage (GTDB taxonomy): Bacteria > Bacteroidota > Bacteroidia > Bacteroidales > WCHB1-69 > JAGVVH01. Next base: position 6,498 of record JAGVVH010000189.1, read on the forward strand.
AAAAATGAGAAAATTGTAAGGTTTTTTGAAGTGTGTCTTTCATCAATTATCGTTGATGTATCAAATCAAGAAAGTAATACAAGATATGCTTATAAAGAAAAATCTATTCAAAATTTTAAAACGCTAAATCAATTCGTTAAGCGGGGTAAAATGATGATAGAAAGAATAAGTGACTTTTCTAATATTTGTTCAGATTCAAAAATTGAGATTTATACACAGTCTTCAGAAGATGTCTCATTTATACCAAATGAAAGTGTGGCTTTAGTAATAACATCTCCTCCATACGCGAACACATACGATTACTATCTTTATCATAAATCAAGAATGAATTGGTTAGGGTATGATGTGAGAAAAACGCAAGAAACTGAGATTGGTTCTCGTGACAAGCACTCAAGTAAAAAGTTAGAAATAAATCACTTTTTAAAAGGGCTTGAGAAGTGCTTTAAGGAATGTGAGAGAGCATTAATAAGTGGGGGTTATGCAGTCATAATTATTGGTGACTCTGTAATTCGTGGTGAATTGTTTGACGCTAAATTGTTTACAAAAGATCTTTTTGCTAAGTTTGGCATGGACTTAATTGAGTTCTCAAGTCAAAATCTAAAAGAGACGACAAGAATGTTCAATCCAAAATTTACGAATGAACTAAAGTTGGAACATATTTTAGTTTTTAAAAAAAATTAAATGGAAATAAGGGTTTATTATGAGTCGCTTGAGCAGTGCTTACACTATCTTGTAGAAGATATTAAAGAAATATTCCCCAATGACGAAATAGTAATCATTAAAAAAACGCAGCAGTCATTTGGGCGTAATGGATTTAGTAAAAGATATTCTAAAAATATTTCAAAAATTCTTATCAGAAAGAATCCAGATTTAGTAATCTCAATTATAAATAATGGTATTGAATATGTGATTTGTGTAGTAGAGTTCTCTACTGCCGTATATACAAAGGATCACGAACAACAAAGATCTGACAATTTCCTTTTACCAATAAAGAATCCTCTTTT
>JAGVVH010000180.1 GCA_019135895.1 Bacteroidota bacterium
TTATAAACATATAAATATTTTTGCAACACCCAAAAATACAAAATTATTTTTATAATAAATTGTATTTCAGATATTTAATTTGGGTGTTGCAAAAAAGTGCGGAAAACAGGAAAAGAAAGTCACTTGGTGATTCAAAATCAACAAATAGGGGTTGAAGACCCTAATGCGAAGCAATTCCGATTATTTTTTATTAAGCGGGGTATTATTCAAATCAACACACATCATCGTCCAATCGCTGAAGCAATATAAATATCCCGTATTTTGGTCGATAATAACCCCACTTATTACTGTGGCTTTATACTTGGTACATAACGCTTAGCCACAGGGAATTCTAAGACATTTACAATTGTTTTTTTTTTCTTGCCGGAATTGAAATATATTAATCGAACTTAGTTTATAAGGGAATACCAATCTGCGAAAATTTGTATAATCCGTGTAATCAGGATTCCATGAATAATCAACAGTTTTAGCTTGGAAAAGAACGGCTTCCCAAAATATCCCAAATACCCATATCTTTTAAACCCAATTACCAATGAAAAATTTCTCAAAAAAGAGAAAATAAATTTGCGATAGGTAGCGGCAAAATTTTCTCACAGTAATAAATTTTCTTCCACATGTGCGCAATATAAAAATAGCAATAAAAAATAACAGTTGTTTTTTGTCATATAATTACATTATTGCCTAATAATATTTGGTGTTTCGGTTAAGTAAAAATCATTACCTTTGCAATCAAATACTAAATAATGAATTATATAGATACTCATGCTCATTTATACCGGGAATACTATCCTGAAGGATTTGAAGAAACAGTTCAGCGAGCGATAGAAGCAAATGTTAAGCAAGTAATATTACCTTGTGTGAGTGCTGCAAATGTTGCAGAAATTTTTGCTGCATGCAATATCTTTCCGGACAATCTTTTTCCACTTATCGGACTTCATCCTACGGAAGTAAAAAAAGAGACTTATAAGCATGAGTTAACAGAACTTAAATACCATATTGATGATGAAGGAGTTGTGGGAATTGGCGAAATTGGAATGGATTTATACTGGGACAAAAAATCCATTGATATCCAGCGTGAAGCTTTTGAGACACAACTGAATTGGGCATTAGAATATAATTTGCCAATATCATTGCATGTCAGAGATGCGTATTCCGAGTCTTATGAAATTTTGAGTAAATACAGAAACAAAGGGTTAAAAGGGGTAATGCATTGCTTTTCGGGAGGTATTCAAGAGGCTTTATGGGCAATCAAATTCGGCTTCTGCCTTGGCATTGGTGGGGTTATTACTTTCAGAAATAATAAACTGCAAGATATTGTGAAAGAGGTGGGACTGCATAACATTGTGCTGGAGACTGATGCTCCTTTTTTGGCTCCGACTCCTTTCAGGGGAAAAACCAACGAGAGTGCTTATATTCCCTATATTGCAGAAAAAACTGCCGAAATATTCAACACCACCATGGATGAAGTGATGTCTGTTACTACTGAAAATGCCATTGCTATTTTTAATAAAATCAGGGTCACTTAAATTTTTGTTCTACTATTTTAATTTGTAATTTTGCTGCTCATTATTTTGCATTGTAATCACTATCATAAAAACATCTGAAATATGAATACAGCCACAGCCGGAAACAAAGGAAAAAGTGTTCGTTCCGATTGCTTCATTGAGTTGGAAATCACCACTCAAAACGGGATTGAAATCAACCTGACAAGTAAAGTAAAAGCGCTATTCGGTAATCAAATAAGAAAAGAAATCAAGGATATTTTGTCATTTTACGACATTAAAAATGCCAAAGTAACCATTGAGGACAGTGGTGCAATCCCGCTTGTTATTGCCGCCCGTATGGAAGCCTGTATTAAAAAATTGATTGATGCCGATAAAGAGTATCTTCTGCCATTTCTTCCGGAAAATAACTACTCAACAATAAGGGAGATGAATAGATTTTCAAGACTTTATCTTCCGGGCAATACACCGAGTTTGATGATTAATGCCGGTATACATCATCCGGAAGGGATTATTTTGGATTTAGAAGATGCTGTTGCATTTGACAAAAAATTTGAAGCCCGTTTTTTGGTAAGAAACGCCCTTCGCGGGATCAATTTCTACGGTGCCGAAAGAATGGTCCGTATTAATCAAATACCAAAAGGAATAGATGATTTATCCTATATCATTCCTCATAATGTTAATCTGATATTGATTCCTAAGTGTGAAAGTGCCGAACAGATACATCTGTTGAATGAAAAAATTGACCAACTTAAAAAGCAACATAATATTTCAAACGATATCTGGCTGATGCCCATCATTGAAAGTACTATGGGAGTCTTAAAATCATTAGAAATTGCCACTTCGGCACCTAATATTGTAGCCATGGCCATAGGGTTAGAGGATTACACTGCCGACTTAGGCACAAAAAGGACCAACGAAGCCAGTGAATCTTTTTTTGCCAGGAGTATGATGGTTAATGCGTGTCGTGCCGCCGGAATTCAGCCTATTGATTCTGTTTTTTCAGATGTGGCGGATATGGAGGCCTTAAAACAGAATGTTTTGAAATCCAAAGCTTTGGGTTTTGATGGAATGGGATGCATTCATCCTCGTCAGATAAAAGTTATTCAGGAATATTTCGGTCCTGATGAAGCGGAAATTGAAAAAGCAAAGAAAATTGTCAATGCATTTATTCTTGCTACGGAGCAGGGTTTGGGAGTTGTTTCTCTCGGTTCAAAAATGATTGACCCTCCTGTGGTAAAACGCGCAGAAAGGACAATTAAACTTGCTCTGTCAATGAATAAATTAGCAGAAAACTGGCGGGATGAATTTTTAAACAATGAAGTTGTCAAGAAATAAAAGCTTCTTGTAAATCCATTTTCATCACCATCATGATCATTAATTATTAAAATAAATAACTCCAATCAATATGAAATGTGAAAAGTTTGTTGTAAACGCAGTCGGCAGAAGAGTTCCTACCATTGTGAACGGGGAATCTGTTGTTCCTTTTATGGGTCTTCGCAAATACAGACCTATCGGAAGAAAATATGCGCCGATGATTCCTACTTGCATTGATTATCCCGACGATGGCAACAAGGTGGTTTCTTCTCTCTCAGAGGCGTTAAGTCGCTGTGGTTTGAAAGACGGAATGACAATCTCTACTCATCATCATCTCAGGGATGGAGATTTGGTCAGTAACACCATTTTTGATATTGCCCACGACAAAGGAGTGAAGGATCTTGTTTGGTTTCCTTCTGCATCTTTTCCCTGCAACGACCCCCTAATTAAATATCTGGAAGACGGCACCATAAACCGTATTGAAGGTTCTATGAACGGGCCGTTAGGAAAATTCACTTCCTACGGAGGAATGAAAGGCTGTGCCGTATTGCGTTCGCATGGCGGACGGGTTCAGGCCATTCAGGATGGGGAAGTTAAAATTGACATTGCCGTAATTGCGGCTCCCAGTGCCGATGCTTTTGGTAATTCCACAGGAGTGGAAGGGCCATCTGCCTGCGGTATTTTGGGATATTCTCTTGCCGATATGCTCTATGCGGACAAAGTAATTGTGGTGACAGACAATTTGGTGCCATTTCCATGTATGCCTTTTCAGATTCAGGGAAATTATGTTGACTATGTCGTTGTGGTTGATAAAATTGGAATTCCGGAAAAGATCGTTTCCGGCACAACACAGGTAACAAAGTCGCCCGACAGACTTCTTTTGGCTGAATGGACTGCGCAATTTTGTTCTGAAGCAGGGCTCTTAAAAGATGGAGTCGGCATTCAAACCGGTGCCGGAGGCACCTCGCTGTCAGTAGGACTCCATTTTCATGAACAACTTAAAGCAAATAATTGGAAAGCCCGTTTCGGGTTTGGTGGAAGTACCCAATATATGGTAAAAATGCTCGAAGATGGCGTTCTCGATTACTTGTTGGATGCTCAGGCATTTGACCTTGAAGCCGTTCGCTCAGTCAAAGATAATATAAATCATATTGACCTTTCTGTTTTTCAGGCTTATAATTACCACAGTAAAGGAAATTATACCTCAATGACCGATATTGTAATTCTGGGAGCAACTGAAATAGATCTGAATTTTAACGGAAATGTTGTAACTCATTCAGATGGATTGTTGTTACACGGAATCGGCGGATGGCAAAACTGCATTCACTCAAAATGTACTATTTTGCCTGTTCCTCTTTTCAGAGACCGTATTCCGGTTATTGTCGATCAGGTAACAACACTATGTGGCCCGGGAGAATTAATCGATGTTATTGTTACGGAACGCGGTATTGCCATCAATCCTAAGCGGACAGACCTGATAGACAAAATGAAGCACAGTTCTCTGCCTATTGTTAGCATTGAAGATTTAAAAGCAGAAGCTGATGCCATTTGTGGAGTGCCCGAAAAAGCACCTGTCAGTGACAAAGATGAAGATACTGTTGCCATTATTAAATGGGTGGACGGAACCGTTATTGACTCTGTGAGAAAAGTACTGGAATAAAATATTATTGATTTTTTCTTTAAACGGTCATTGTTTTTATTTTTTTGATAGTATATTTGTGCATTGTTTTTTGGTCACAAAGTATTAATTAAATTATTTTTTATGAAAAAAATTATCATGCTTCTTAGTATTGTTGCTTTGTTCTCTTTTGTAGCAAAAGCACAAGAGAGTAATACCTTTAAAGCAGCAAAAGGAAATTTCAGTCTCGAAGTTGGGTTTAACCCGGTTGGCTTTGTTGATAACACTTACTATCCATACAATTCTTACATTTCATTCTATCAGGATAACAGCCCGATTGCCAGTTTAGGATTAAAATGCCGCTATTTTGTTACTGATCGTTGGGCAATACGGCTCAATATCCCTTTATCCGGAGATGTAAACAATACCATTACTTACGGGGGACTCAATGAAAGCATAAAACAGTCTGCCAGAACGACCAACATCTCTTATCAGATACTTCCCGGTTTTGAATATCATATCGGAAATTTGAAAAAACTTTCTCCTTACTTTGGTTTTGAAATTGGTTTTGTTCATACTTTATACTCTTCAAAATTTAAAAATGTGGGATTTATTGAAGGCAATACAATCGAATCAAACAATGCTTATGTTCACTATTATGGCTATGATCCGGCAAATCCTGTAAACGAAGATTTTTATTGCTACTCCAGTGGCAGCAGTAGCCTTGGTTTCACTACCACTATTCTTGCAGGTGTAGACTGGTATATAACTCAGCATCTATATCTTGGAGTGGAATTCGGTTTCGGACATACTACCTCTATTTCCGGACCATACGAAATTGACATAGATTTACAAGGTATCGATCTTGATGAAATTGAGTCAAAAGATAAAACTATCGAACATACTTTCGGATTCAAGACATTGTCTTTAATTCGCCTTGGATGGCTTTTTTAAATAAACTGTCTTAAAATATAAACTTTTATTGTAAAAAACCTCTTAAAATCCAACTAAAATTCATACCTTTGCCGCCTCAAAAAAAGAAGGGAGTATTATTTAAAAGATGCAAGAAATCAGGAATATAGCTATTATAGCACACGTTGACCACGGCAAAACGACTTTAGTTGACAGGATGCTTTATCAAACTCACATTTTTCGCGTAAATCAAGAGGTTCAAAATTTAATTTTAGATAGCAACGATCTGGAAAAAGAAAGAGGTATTACCATTCTTTCCAAGAATGTTTCGGTTCGTTATAAAAATTTCAAAATTAATGTAATTGACACTCCGGGACACAGTGATTTCGGCGGAGAAGTGGAGCGGGTACTTAATATGGCAGATGGCGTTCTGCTGGTAGTTGACGCATTGGAAGGTCCTATGCCACAGACTCGTTTTGTTACTCAAAAAGCCGTAGAACTTGGCTTAAAACCAATTGTTGTAATTAATAAGGTGGATAAGCTTAACTGCACTCCTGATTTGGCACAAGAAGCGGTTTTTGATTTGATGTTTAACCTCGGTGCTTCGGACGATCAATTGAATTTTCCGACCGTCTTCGGTTCTGCAAAAGAAGGTTGGATGGGCCCTGACTGGAAAAACCCAACTCAGGATATAAGTTATCTGTTAGATCAGATTATTGAATATATTCCTCCCAAAAAAGCCGAAGAAGGAAATCTGCAAATGATGATTTCATCATTAGATTACTCTTCTTATGTGGGCAGGATTGCTGTTGGGAGATTAAATCGCGGTACTTTGGAATGGGGACAAAATGTTAATCTCATTAAACGCGACGGAACCATCATTCCTTCAAAAGTCAAAGAATTGTATGTTTTTGAAGGTCTCGGCAAAGAAAAAATGAAAAAGACCATCTATCCCGGAGAAATTTGTGCCATTTTGGGACTCGAGGATTTTGAAATCGGAGATACAGTAGCAGATGTTGACAATCCGGAACAACTGATTCCTATCAAAATTGATGAACCGACAATGAGTATGTTGTTCACTATTAATAATTCTCCTTTTTATGGGCAAGAAGGAAAATATGTTACCTCCCGTCATATTCGCGATAGGTTGTTTTTGGAATTGGAGAAAAATCTGGCTCTGCGCATTAAGGAAACAGCTTCTCCTGATATGTTGACCGTCTATGGAAGGGGTATTTTACATCTTTCTATTTTGATTGAAACAATGAGACGTGAGGGATACGAATTACAAGTGGGTCAACCTCAGGTTATTCTCAAGGAAATTGACGGGAAAACCTGTGAGCCGATAGAACAACTTACCGTTATTGTTCCTGAAATTTTCCAAAGTCGTATCATTGATTATGTTTCTCGCAGGAAAGGAGACCTGGTTTCCATAGAAACTTCCGGGGATAGAATATATCTTGATTTTCAAATTCCGTCCCGTGGCACCATTGGGTTGCGTAATCAATTGCTTACAGCCACTGAAGGAGAAGCCATAATGTCGCATCGTTTTCTTGAATATCAACCCTGGAAAGGAGATATTCCGGGACGTCATAATGGAGCTTTGATTTCAATGGAAACAGGGCAGGCTTATGCTTATGCAATCGACAAACTGCAGGATAGAGGAAGCTTTTTTGTGGAACCCGGTGAGAATGTGTATGCAGGGCAAGTAATTGGCGAGCATATCAGACAAGACGATTTAGTAATTAATGTTTGCAAAGCCAAGAAATTGTCGAATATGAGAGCTTCCGGCTCAGATGAAAAGTTGAGAATTGCCCCGGCTATTAAGATGTCCCTCGAAGAATATATGGAATTTACTGCCAAAGATGAATATTTGGAAATCACTCCTAAATCACTCAGATTACGCAAAATTATTCTGGATGAGATTGAAAGAAAAAGATCGGGAAGGAAAAACGAGTAAGCATCCAAACTAAATTTTATTGATAATGAAGATAGATCAATTTTTTCATCATTTTCACAATGAATTAGAATTAAATCCTGCACTCTATCCTTATTATAAATTAAACCGTGGTTCAGACTCAGTAAGAGAATTCCGCAAAAATTATTTTATTCAAAGATTGTCCTATATTGATAATCAAATTGATAAGAGTAATCATCCTGTTGTTATGGATTGCGGATGCGGCTATGGCACAACATGCCTCTATTTGGCAATGAATGGCATTGCAACTAAAGGGACTACACTTGAATATTATTTTCAAGAGATTGAAAATAGAAAAAAATATTGGAGTCAATATGGGGATTCGGAACTTTTTTCATGGAATTATGAAAATATTTTTGACAACCCTCCGGCACCGGAAAGTTTTGATTATATCATTCTTCAAGATACATTGCATCACATTGAACCTGTTGATAAGGCTTTGACAATATTATACAATGCTCTGAAAAAAGGGGGCAAACTGATATTGATTGAAATTAATGGCTCATGTCTTTTGGAATCCTTGATTTATTTTATGAAACGCGGAAATAAAAGAATTATCAACTTTTATGATGATAAACTGAAGAAAACGATTTCTATGGGGAACGAGAATTTTCGCTCAGAAAAAAAATGGCGCAACCTTTTTAAAGAAGCAGGATTTGATATTGACAATAATGCTGTTCAATACATACGTTTTTTACTTCCTTTGTTCTTCAAAAAAAATAACGGTTCTAAAATTATTGAGGTTGAACAAAAAATTGCCTCCCGCTGCTCATTGCTGAAAAAATACGGCTTTTTTGGACTTAATATGGTTTTTACTAAATAAAAAACGGTACTTATGAAAAGTAAGATTATCCTTTCCGGTATGGAATTTTATGCTTACCATGGTTGTTTTGCGGAAGAGAAAATTATCGGTACTCGTTTTAAAGTTGACATTGTTCTTCATTGCAATATTTTGGAAGCTGCCAAAAATGATGATTTGAGCAAAACTATCAATTATCAATCGGTCTATGCAGATGTGAAGAAAATATTTAAAACTCCTGCCAATATATTGGAAAAGATTTGTTATCAAATTCTTCTGGAATTGAAAGATAAATATCCTGTCATTGACAAAGCTGAAGTGACGGTTTATAAACTCAATCCTTCTATTGGAGGAAAAACAGATTGGGTTGCAGTTAGTATGGAAGCCTAAATTGACTTCCGGTTAAATAAAACAGTTGAGTTAAGTATTACTTATAATTTCTTCTAATTTACCGGTAATCGTATCCCAGTTGTAATTTTCACTTACAAAGTTATATCCGTTTTGAGCAATTTCTTCATACTGACTAGGATTGGTGAGTAAGAGCCTTATTGCATCAACGTAGCCCGTAATGCTATTGCAAATAAGAATATCTTGTCCATTTTGAATCCCTTCGAGAGGCTTGCCGGCCAATGAGGAGGTAACACAAGGCAGTTTCATCGCCATGGCTTCAAGAAGCTTATTTTGCAAACCGGTTCCAAGGTGCATCGGAGCTACAAAGATTCTGGATTTAGCATAATATTCTGCCATTGAATCAACCCAACCGGTAACGGTTATATCTTTATTTTTCAGTGATTTTACTCTTTTTGATGGGTTTGCACCACAAATAACCAACTTCAACTTGGGAATTTCTTTTTTCAAAACAGGAAAAATTTGCCTGGCAAGATATTCGGCAGCTTCAATATTAGGGGGATAATTCATATTGCCGGCAAAAATGATATCATAAACCTTGGATTCTCCTTGATAATTAAAGGTTTCAAAATCAACGCCGTTAGCAATAACATCTATTTTTTCGTGATCTTGATGAGGCAGCAAATTACGATCAACACCGGTGATAATAGTCCTGTTTTCAAAAAAAGGAAAAATATAGGATTCAAAATGATGTAGCCGTTTATACTCAAAATAAAAAAAAGGTTTCAGAAAAAAAGGAGCCTTTTCGTACCTTCGTTGCATACCTTTTGACAAAACATCTTGATAATCTAAGGTCTTTTTTATTGGAATCATTTTGATGTATTCAGCCACTCGAATCATTTGACCGTAAATATGGTCGGGCTTAATTCTCTTAACAGCCTTATCAATAACTTTTTTTGCTTTAAAACTGTAGAAGTATCCGCATTGCATAGGAAATCCCATAAACAAAAAACGCACCAAATGAATAATTTGTCCCCACCAATGCAGTTTGACAATAATAATTTCCTTGCAAAAGGGAGAAAGTTCCTCTATTGCTCGGGGGTGAAGCTTGTCAGCATTTAAAGCAATCAGATATATCTCATGCTTTTGAGAAAGAATACGAAGTTGGTGATAACCACGCAACTTGTCGCCTTTTTCAAGGGGATAGGGAACACGGGATAATAGGACTAACAGTTTCATAGCATTATTCTTTGGCAAAAATAGGAATTTTTTGTCATATTTTCCAATTGATTGCCACAAGTTGAACACAAAAACCCCTAAAATGGATTTAAATTTTATGTACTTACAAAGAAGTCAAGTAAATATTTTTTCTCATCATCTCTTAATAAATGGAAAGAGATAATCTTAACATATTTTGTAAATTAAAATTATCTATTATCTTTGCATACTCAAAGCAAGAGATCCCCATAAAAATCATTATTCAAAATGCTATGAACTATGTAGTCTCAGTAATCGAAAACCTGATTATCCTTTATTTTGCCGTTTATTTTTTGTTTGATCTCTTTTTGTTTTTTTATGCCCTGTCTATTCATAGAAAAAAGAATAGTAAAAAAGAAATTGATTATTCGGGACATTCCATTTCCATTATAGTGCCTGCTTATAACGAAGAAGTATCGATCATTAGTTGTGTTCAAATGCTCTCCGAAGTGGATTACGAAGACGTGGAAATTATTGTGGTTAATGATGGCTCTTCAGACAGGACACTCGAAAAATTGTTAGAAGCCTATCCGTTTGAAATCAAAGTTGAGAATTACGAATGTAATATTTCTACTGCAAAAGTGTTGAGTATCCGACGCAGTAATGCCCACAATATTGTCTTGCTTGATAAAGAAAACGGAGGGAAAGCCGATTCTATTAATGCTGCTATCAATTATGCATCTAAAAGATATATTTGTACCATCGATGCAGATTCTATTTTAGATGTCAGAGCACTTAAAATGGTAGTTGCTCCAATGATTGAAGATCCCCGTGTTTTTGTTTCAGGAGGTTTTTTGGCCACTTCAAATGATGTTATTCTGGAAGGTAAAGAAGTTGTACATTCACCGATGCCGTCAAATGCCTGGGTTTTATGGCAAATTGTAGAATATCTGAAGTCGTTTATGATCTCGCGGCTCGCACTGAGTCGTTTGAATATGCTCTTGGTTATGTCAGGTGCCTTTTCTCTCTTCAAAAAAGAAGATTTGTTGAAAGTCGGTGGCTTTCTTTCAGAACATAATGATCATCCGTGTGTTGTAAAAATGGTGGGACATAAAAGGAAAACCGTTTGTGAAGATATGGAGATTATTGTAAGGTTATGGAGATTTCATCTTGAAAATCGCCTTTCGGGGAAAGCGGTGTTTCTGCCTAATCCTGTTTGCTGGACGGAGGTGCCGGACAAAGGAAAAAATCTTTACAAACAACGAGTTCGTTGGCATCAAGGGTTGGGCGAAACATTAAGAATTCATAAAATTATGATGTTTGAACCTTTCTATAAGACTATTGGCTTAGCCGCAATGCCCTATTATTTCTTCTTTGAGTTTTTGGCACCCTTGGTTAAGGTGTTCAGTCTGCTCTTCTTAACGATTCTTTCTCTTGTTGGCTTTATTAATGCCAGCTGGATGTTGCTGCTCTTGTTGAGCAGTTTGCTGATAACAACTCTTATTCTCAGTGTGATTACGGTAATCCTTGAAATTAAGAATACCAAAGAGCGTCTGGGCAATCGGTCAACTCTTCGCTATGCCACCTTTTGGGATTGGCTCAAATTGTTGGGATTTAGTATTTTGGGCAGTTTTACCTATGAGTTTTTTAAGGTGTTTGCCCAACTTAAGGGAATGGTCAATATTGCCTTACATAAACACGAATGGAATAAATTTGAAAGAAAAGGAATTCATTTATCAACTAAATAATAATGAAAAAACTACTCTGCTTTTTCTGCATCATGATGGTGTCCTTGGCTACTTTTGCTCAACAGGATACGAACTCTTATGATTCTCGCTTTTCACAAGCTGCAAATCATTTTCGGGAAGCAAATTTTAGCCTGGCACTTGAGGGTTATAAGCAATTATTTCGGGAATTTCCTGAGATAGTAGAGTTGTCCTCAAAAATCGGAAGTTGCTACTTAAGGTTAGAGCAATTTGATTCGGCTAAAACCTATTTTATCAGAACAATTTCTATGACTCCCAATGATATAGAGGCTCTTACAAAGCTGGCTTTTATTGCAGGAATTCAAGGGAAAACGGATTCGGCAATATATATCTATAAACAGATTATAGAAATTGAACCAACCTATGCAGAAGCTTATGCCGGTGTAGGAAAAATGTATTATTGGAAAAATAAACCGAAATCAGCCTTACACTATTACGATAAAGCTCTTCAACTCGATCCTACCAATTCAGATTATCTTAGTTACAGGAAGATGATTAAGAAAGAATTATCCTATCAATTGACTGCAACGGTTATGTATGTTAGCGAGCGTGAAGAAACATACCAAATATCAGCCCTAATCCAAAGATATGGTGTTGAAAAAAGATTTTGTGACTATTTTTCGCTTTCAGTGAATACACTTTGGGATTATTCTATTCGAAATAATGTATTTGAAAGTGATGTGCGACGATGGTTCGATAATTCATGGCTAAAAGCTAATTTTATTTTTAAAAATCAACTGATCAGTGCTTTCGCAGGGGCAAGTGGTCTGGAAAATATGTTTACTTCATACGGAATTAGCTGGCATTCCGCATTTGCAATTAAAAAACTTCAAATCAAAAACTATTTTACGGCTGCTTATGATTACTATTATTACTGGAACGATATTGGCCATGACTATTATCAAGATATGCTCCGCTTCAGCTATAAGAAATTAACAATCAGTGCAATGTATCGCTATTCGGTGGTGCGAAATAAATTGGTTTGGTCCGATGTGGGAGATGAAATTACCAATAATCCGGCACACCGTGTTTCTGCAGATGTGAATTACGCTTTTTTTAAAAATCCAAAATTAATCGTGGGACTCAATTATACATACATGGACTATAAATATGCCTCTCCGCTCTATTATTCGCCCATGAACCGACATGTGGCAGGATTGTTTGCATCCAATTTTTACAGATACAAAAAGTTTTACACTTATGAAGAGTGTAGTTTTGGTTACGATATGGATAAATTTGTACAAATTGCTGCCGGTGCCGAAGCGGGTTTTGATTTCGGGAAAATTAGTCTGGGTTTGAGCGGGAACTATTTTTATAATAAATACTATCAAAATTCTTCTCTGTTGTTCACTGTTAAAATGAATTTATAATGAAAGGGAAATATCTGGTAATCCTTTTGCTGCTGGTGGCTTTAGGAGTTATGGTGTGGCAAATGATTCTCTTTACGGAGCATAGAGCATCACGTGAAAATGAATCGCTTACTACTGATTCTGAAGAGAAAGAAGAGCCGTTTGTCTTTATGTCAAAAGAAGAACTTTCCAAACTCTATCCGGAAGTGGACTATCTATCAATGACTTCCGGAGATTATTTTAAGGTGTTACGTCAGGAAATTGTTGATGGAAAAGAGGTTTACCAATGGCGTACTATCTATCTGAAAGGAGTTAATTTAGGGGTAGCCATGCCCGGTCATTTTCCGGTTGAGTTTTCTCTTTCCTTTAAAGAGTATTTAGAATGGTTTATCCGGATTGGCAAAATGAATGCAAATGTAATCAGAACCTATACTATTCTTCCTCCCGAATTTTATAATGCTTTTGCCTATTATAATCTTCAGCATCAAAATAGACCCCTGTACTTATTCCAGGGAATATGGGCAGAGGAACCGCAAACCAAGGATTATTTCAGCCCCGACTTTATTGAGACATACCAAAAAGAGATCCGCAATACGGTGGATGTTATGAATGGAAAAGCTGTTCTGAAACCTCAGGTTGGTCATGCGTCAGGGATTTATACAACCAATGTTTCAAATTACGTGCTCGGTTACCTTTTAGGAAGAGAATGGGAACCCCAAGCTGTCTATATTACCAATCAAAAGAATAAAGAGTCTTCTTTTAACGGAAACTTTGTCGCCGTTCATGAAGCAACCCCGATGGAGGTGTGGCTGGCTCAAATGATGGATTATACTGTTCAATATGAAACCCAAACCTATTTGTGTCAACACCCGATCTCTTTTATCAATTGGTTGACGCTGGATCCGATGTATCATAATAGTGAATTTATTGAAAGTAAGAAAGTTAAAGAATATGACAATGATTTACTGTCATTGGATTTCAGGAAATTTCATGCCACCGAGTTGTTCGATCCCGGGATTTTTGCTTCCTATCACGTCTATCCCTATTATCCGGATTATGTTTTTCTCGAAGAGAAATATCAAAATAGAACCAATTACAAGGGAAATAAAGATAACTTCTTAGCTTATCTCGAAGACTTAAAATCCAATATTGGCTCGATGCCCTTGGTCATTGCCGAATATGGACTCCCTTCCAGCAGAGGAGTAAGTCATTTTACTCCCTTTGGCTTAAATCAGGGCGGGTATAATGAAGCCGAACAAGCAACCTATTCTGCCGATTTAACTTATGATATTTGGGAAGCAAAATGCGCCGGAGGAATTTTCTTTGAGTGGATTGATGAATGGTTTAAACATAATTGGTTGGTGATGGATTTCGAACAACCTGCCGACAGGAGAATTTTCTGGCATAACATGGAAAATCCGGAACAAAATTTCGGAATTATGGCAGTAGAATCGCGAATAAAATCTATTGATGCCAATCTTGATGATTGGCCCGATTCACCTCCGCGAAACAAAAAGCCTTTTGTTCGTGCCGATGCAGATGCTACCTATTTCTATCTGCTTGCCTACCTTCCGGACGTAGATTTGAAAAAACATAAGATTTTCTTTGCTCTGGATACCTATAGCAAAAACAAGGGAAGTCATAAATTACCCTTCCTATCCAAAGAATTAGCCAATGGAATTGAATTTTTAATCAATATATCTTCTAAAGCTCAGGCTGAAATATTGGTAAATCAACCCTATTCAGTCTATACGGATGTCTTAGGCGGGTTTATTCCGACCTATGCTTCGCAAGCTAACGATAAGGGTCTCTTTGTGCCTCAGGAACTGATTACCAACCGCGAAAAAATAACCATCTTTGGAGATACCATTCCTAAAGTTATATTGAACCGTAGTTTTTTACAGCATGGAAAGAGTAGTGATCCAAATTTTTCTAATGCAAATTGGTTTTGGAATGAAAAGACTCATATTTTAGAACTTCGTCTCAGTTGGCACTTGCTCAATGTGAGTGATCCCTCTTCCCGTTCGGTGCTTGATGATGTTGCAGAAACTCCCGATATTGAATATTCCAAAACCAAAGGCTTTCATATTTTTACGTATATTACAGATAAGAAACAAGTTCCACTCTCAAAGAATGAGACTCCTTACACACAGCTTTTTTATAAATGGGATACTTGGGAAACTCCGAAATATGAAACCAGATTGAAACCAATTTACGATACTTTGTCGCTTCTTTTCACCAAACTGGATGTTCCAAAAGAATCCCAAATCCGGAAAGAGGTCACAGAGAAATTTGTGATTTGTCCCTATTATGAAAATAAACTCGGGGCAATTTCCATCACTTTCGATGATGTTGACTATAATCAATACCTTTATGCACTGCCGCTCTTAAATAAATATCACCTTAAAGCAAATTTTGGAGTAGTTCAGGATTGGATAAAAGAGCATCCTACCTTTATAGCAGAAGAAGGAGGCTTTGCTCTGAAAAGAATGGGAGTGGAGCAAATCAGAGAAATCGTGTCGAATGGTCATGAAATTTCATTTCATGGTGGAAAACATCAGTCATACCAAAATAGAAATGAGCAAGAAATTGAAACAGACTTGATACAAAGAAAAAAAGAGATGGAAGAGCTATTCAATACTAAAATTTCGGTTGTTCATTATCCTTATTCCTCAACAAGTCCATTCATTATTGCTGCAGCAAAAAAAGCAGGTTTTCTGTTCGGTCGGGTTGGAGATACACCCCTCGCTAACAATAAAGTCCTAAATTATATGAAGCTCCCGACAGTAGTTGTGTATAATTCTCAAAGTCCCAATCCGAGCTCGTTGGATTCTTTGTTGAAACAACGTAGCGGACTTTGGACAATTTTTCTCTATCATCATATTTTTTCCAAGGATTCTAAAGAGTATAAACTTTTTAACAAGCATAATGTAACACATAATTATACCATTACTCCCGATGAATTGAATGCCCATATCCGGCTGATTCGAAATTCCAATTATTGGATTGCTCCCATTTCCGAAGTGGGAAAATATATCATGCTGCGTAATATGGTGCAACTTAAATCTGAACGGAAAGGAAATACTATTGTATTGCATTTGAGTTCTTCTCTTAATACAGATATTTATAATCATCCCCTGACTATTGAGTATACGACTTCTCACAAACGTTTTATGATTCGCAATGCTGTTTCTGATGGTATCTATACGGCACGCGATCAGAAATTGATATTTAACGTTTACCCGAATCAGGATGTAACTTTAGAAATTATAGAATGATGAAAAAAATAAAATTTTTCTTATTGTGGATTGTTTTGTTCACTTTCGGAGCCTGCCATGAAACGAAAGAAACCCCACAACAAACAGATGCTAACAGTTATTTTTTACCCCGAGTGCTCATATTGACAACAGGACAACCTCAGGGAAACGGAACTCTTCCCGAAGGAGTAGTTGTGGCAAGTCAGTTTTTTAATCGGAAAGGAGCCCTAGTTACCGTTAACACCCGTGATGTCTTAATGGATCCCGAACAGATGCAACAATATCAGATTATCGTGGCCCTCACTTCCGCGGGCTACCACGATGCCGATAGAGACTATTCCCTCACCTATCTCTCAGATATGGAACTGCAAATTATTCATAATTGGGTCAAAGAAGGAGGAGTTCTCATCGCCGGAGATAATTTCGGAAGAAATAATATCGATGGGAGCGATAGAACCAGCATCTTTGGAACCCTGACCAAACAAAATTGGCCTTTGGCAGAATGTTTTGGTGTGACACTGTCGGAAAAGGATATGAAAGAGTATCAATTGGTAAGTCATTTATCCGGAACACTTTCCGGCATCACTATTCCATCTTCTCAGGAAAGTGTGTGGCGCTTGGCGGTGGATTCTGTCTATGATTCAACTGTTAAAGTGATGGCATCCTGGCAAAATCAACAGGAACAAATCCCTGCATTGCTCTATCATCCTTTTGGAAAAGGTTTCTCTATCCTGTTACCTACTTCTTATCTCTTACATCCGGCTAATGTCGGCGGAATATGGGGTGTCGCTCAAATTGAAGCATTCTATGACTGGGTGTTGAAACAGTATCAATCCAGGAATCAAATCTCCTTTTCTCTCAATGTATGGCCAAATGCTTGTGATGCTGCATTCTGCGTTTCCCTCAATACGGAAGGAACTCCCCAAGAGTACCAGCGGATACTGGGACTGCTTGAAACTGAAAAAATTACCCCTACATTCTTTGTTCGTGATGAGTTGAATGATTCCATAAAGCAATTAATAGAAGCTTATCCTCTTCAATCCAATGGACGCTATAAATTCAACAGTAAATTTGCGCCATTTTACGAGATTAATCGTAGTATTATCGAAAACGAAATAGAATGGAATCGCCGATTTGAGGGCTTCCGATTTCCCTTCACCATTCCGGGCTATTTTGGTTACGATTTGCTCGCAAACAGAGGCTATAGATATGATTCCAGTATTGGCGTCGATAACCTCCAATCTATTTATGGTTCAACCTTCCCTTATAATATCCTGATTTCGAAAGAGGAAATCTATAAAAATACGGGAATGTTGGAAATTTCGCCAATTCTTTACGATGATTACCAATACTTCTCCCAAATTAACAATCCCGCTTATTCTGAAACTCAACTCCAAAAAGATGCTCTCCTCTATAGACAATACTTGCAAAATATGTGGGAGCTTGTAATTAAACCCAACAATGGACTATTTGTGTGGCAAGGACAACCCGCCTACTCAGGTTACAGCGATTCAACGCTGGCGCCCCTCAAGCTGTTAATTCAGAAAGTTAAAAATGATAATACCTGGTTGACTACTATGGATGATGTTTGCCTCTATTGGAATCAATTGGAACAAACTTATTTTCAGATTAAAGAATCAAAATCCGAAGCTATTATTAATATTTCTATTCCTAAAGGAGTTACGATTCGGGGAGTGACGTTGCGCTGCAACAAGAAAATCAAGAGTGCGAGCTCCTCTATCGGGAAATGTGATCTCATTACCCAAAAGGGAAATCAATACCTGATCTTTGATGCAGTTCGTGATCAGCAAATTAAGGTAAAATTTTAAGCTGCCGCGAAATAAATTTTCTTCTTTTTTCAACTCTTCCGAGAGTGAATCCGTGTTCCCAAATAAAGAGTCAATTTCAATCTATAGAAAATCTGATTGATTGTTATTTGCTTAAAATACCCATACAGATTATTCGGGTAAACATTGTTTGCTATCGAATTAAAAAGCATAATCAAAAATACGTATCTTTGCACCCCTAAATTCTTTGTAACATGTTACAGATTCAAATTATTCGGGAGAATCCCGATATGGTAATTAAAAAACTAAAGGTTAAAAATTTTGATGCTACTGGCATCATTCGTGCTATTTTAGATTTGGACGTTGAAATCAGGGCTATTAAGAAGTCCTTGGATGACAATTTGATGGAGCAGAACCGGAGCTCAAAGGAAATCGGAATTATGTTCAAAACCGGAAAAGCTGCCGAAGCGAATGAGCTGAAAAACAGAATTGCCGAACTCAAAGTGTCTGAAAAAGATTTGCAGGCAGACCTTGTAAAAAAAGAGGAAGAAATAAACAACAATCTGGTTTTACTGCCCAATATGCCACACTCTTCGGTTGCTTGCGGGAAAGGGGCTGATGACAATGAGGTTGTGTATAAGGAAGGGGATGATTCCAATATGGATGAGTCGGCTGTTCCTCACTGGGATTTGGTCAAGAAATATGATATTATTGATTTTGACTTGGGTAGCAAGATTACAGGTGCCGGATTTCCTGTTTATAAGGGTAAAGGAGCTAAGATGCAACGGGCACTTATCAATTTCTTTTTGGACTGTGCCGCTGCCGAAGGATATCTTGAAATTCAACCTCCTTACATGGTCAATGAAGATTCTGCCTATGCCACCGGACAGCTTCCGGATAAAGAAGGTCAGATGTATATGGCCACTTTGGATTCTCTTTATCTGATACCTACAGCAGAAGTGCCGGTTACCAATATCTATCGGGATGTTATCTTGAAAGAGAGCGATTTCCCGATTAAACATTGTGCTTATTCGGCTTGTTTTCGCCGTGAAGCCGGTTCCTACGGCAAGGATGTCCGCGGATTGAACCGTCTGCACCAGTTTGACAAAGTGGAAGTAGTTCAGATTGAACATCCGGATCGCTCCTACGAAACTCTTGAACAAATGAAACTTTATGGAATGTCGTTGCTCCAAAAATTGGGACTGCCTTTCCGTGTTCTCAGACTTTGTGGTGGTGACATAAGCTTTACATCTGCCCTGACTTATGATCTGGAAGTATATTCCAAAGCCCAGCAAAAATGGCTTGAAGTAAGTTCCATCTCTAATTTTGAAAGCTATCAGGCCAACAGAATGAAGCTCAGATTTAAAGATAGTACCGGAAAATCCCGTCTGGCACATACCTTGAACGGAAGCGCCCTTGCTCTCCCAAGAGTAATGGCCGCCCTGCTCGAAAATAATCAAACCGATAAAGGTATTGTTATCCCTGAAGTACTTAGAAAATATACCGGTTTTGACATTATTGACTGAGTAAAATGAAAAAAATTCTTCTGACCTTTCTCATTGCCATAGTCGCTATCATTGGTTTTGCTCAAGGGCAGACCGATGAGCAACTGGCTATTGAATATTACCGAAACGGGGAATATGAAAAGGCCGTGGAGATGTTTGACAAAATCTACAGTAAAAATCCAAATTCTTATATCTATTATACCTATTATCAGACTCTATTAGAGTTGCAGAATTATGACGAGCTTGAGAAAGTGGTCAAAAAGAAAATCAAAACGCAGCCAACAGTTCAGCGATATAAAATTGACCTTGGATATGCCTACGAACGTGCCAATAATGTTGAAAAAGCCCAAAAAGTATATGAAGAGGCCATTGCTGAGGTCGCTGTTAATGAAAATGCCATCAAAGAGTTATACAATGCCTTTATTTCAAAGGCACTACGCGATTATGCGATTCAGACATTGATTAAAGGGAGAAAATTACTTAAAAACGAAAAGCTGTTTTCAACAGAACTGACCACTACCTATGCTCAGCTTAACCGCAACGACAAAATTATTGAAGAAGCTCTTGCCCTGGTTGGAGATAATGACTCACAATACCTGAATCAATCTGAAGCCATCTTACAGAATTTATTGATTGAAGATGAAGATAATCAGAAATACCTTACCATCAAATCCATTCTGCAAAAAGAAGTTCAAAAAAATCCTTCCAATACTTGTTATCTTTCGCTTTTATTTTGGGTTTACAAACTGAACAAAGATTATCCTGAAGCTCTGATTTTGGCAAAATCCATTGACAAAAGAGATCGGGGAAACGGGGAGATTGTTTTTGATCTGGCTCGGATTGCAGCTTCCAATCGTGACTATGAAACGGCTATTGAGGCATTTGACTATGTCATTTCCAAAGGGGAAAACAGTACCTATTATACCAGTTCCCAGTTCGAATTGTTAAACGTGAAGTATGCTCGGCTCACTTCCCACTTTCCTGTCAAGATGGCTGATGCCCTGAATCTGGAACAGGAGTTTAAAAAATTACTTGATGAAAACGGAATCCATTCGGGAACATCGGAATGGATAAGGAAATATGTCCGCTTGCTGGCATTTTATGTTGATAAACAGCAGGAA
This sequence comes from Bacteroidota bacterium, assembly GCA_019135895.1. GTDB lineage: Bacteria > Bacteroidota > Bacteroidia > Bacteroidales > WCHB1-69 > JAGVVH01. Next base: position 20,454 of record JAGVVH010000180.1, read on the forward strand.
GCCATCAATATTTTAAATCAGGCTATTGCCAATGCTGACAGAGATTTACGAGAAAAAGCAGCCTACAAAGTGGATTTGGCAGACATTCAACTTTATATGGGAAATGTTTGGGATGCCACGCTCAACTATTCACAGGTGGATAAAGATTTTCCCAATGACACCATTGGACAACTGGCTAAGTTTAAAAATGCAAAACTATCCTTTTATATCGGCGAATTCAACTGGGCAAAAAGTCAACTTGATGTCCTGAGAGCTGCCACTTCAAAACTTATTGCCAATGATGCTATGTATTTCTCTCTCTTGATTTCTGATAATGAAGAAGAGGAGGAAGAAGTTGACTCTCTCTTTATGGGCAATACACTCAGCAATGCCCCGCTCCGTTACTATGCCAAAGCCGACTTTCTTCGTTTCCAAAACAAAGATGAAGATGCTTTCAAAATGCTTGATTCGGTATTGCTGGTTTCTCCTTACGGACCACTTGATGACGATGTATTGTATCAAAAAGCCCAAATTCTGATTCGGAAAAAAGATTATTTTGGAGCTGAAATATTGCTGAAAAAAATAGTGGAGACATACTCTTCCGATATTCTTGCTGATGATGCTACTTTCCAGTTAGCAGAACTTTACGAATATTACCTTAAAGATATTCCAAAAGCAATGGAATATTATGAAAAAGTGATGAAAGAATATCCCGGAAGTCTATTTGTGGTTAATGCCAGAAAACAGTATAGGATTTTGCGTGGAGATATTCAATAAGAAACCCAACATGGAAGTTAACCCCAAGAAAAGATTAGGACAACATTTTCTAAAAGATGAAGTTACTGCCAAGAGAATTGTGGACAGTATTTCCTCTGCCCACAGAAGTGTGCTTGAGATTGGTCCGGGCATGGGGGTCTTAACCAAATATCTGTTGCAAAATAAGGAAATCTCGCTGTCAGTAGTTGAACTTGATGAGGAATCGGTTGCGTTTTTATCCATTCACTATCCCGAACTGACCCCCAATATTATTTCCGCTGACTTCCTGAGTCTGCCATTAGACCAAATTTTCAAGGAACCTTTTATTATCATCGGCAATTTTCCCTACAACATTTCTTCCCAGATTCTTTTTAAATTACTTGAATATAAAGAGATGATTCCTGAATTGGTGGGAATGTTTCAGAAAGAAGTGGCGGAAAGAGTGGCTGCAAAACCGGGAAGTAAAACTTACGGGATTCTGAGTGTTTTGCTTCAGGCTTTTTTTGATATTGAATATCTCTTCACCGTTGACGAAAATCAGTTTATTCCCCCGCCAAAGGTCAAGTCGGCCGTCATCAGAATTATCAGAAATCAGGATAAGAAATTAAAATGCGACGAAGCACTTTTTAAAAAAGTGGTTAAAACCGCTTTCAACCAGCGTCGCAAAACTTTGCGTAACTCCCTTAAAAGTATTAGTTTTCAAAATGATTACACGTTAGACTCCATTTTTAATTTACGCCCCGAGCAGTTGAGTGTGTCCCAATTTGAAACTCTTTGCCTGCAGGTAAAGGAATAAATTGCAATATTTATTATATAGACAATCTAGATAAATTACTATTTTTGCCGATTGCAAAGATTGATAACACTATGAATTTAAAAAAACATGAGAGGATATTAGGGGGATTTCTTTTATTATTAACAGTCCTGATTACTTTTTCTTCTTTTATTAACATCGGCTTTACTACAGCAGACGACTTAAGTTATTACATGACTTTTTTGAAGAAAAACTATTTTGCAGATGCCTGGAACTATGCCACGTATGCAGGAAGATTTTATTTTATCATCACAAAGCCTTTATACTCTTTTGTGTATGTATTCGACAATTTTTACTTCACTAAAATTATACAGTACGTCTGCCTTATTCTTTCCTATTCTCTTTTTTCATTTTTGATATTCAAGTTATTTCGTTCGGAACCGCTTGCCTATATAACTTTTTTATTGCTAATTGCTGCCACAACGGTAACTCCCGACTATCATATTCCGGTGGTTTCATATCCTTGTTTTTTTACTTTCAGCTTCTCTTTAATGCTGATAGCGATCCTCTTATTTATCAGTTATCTTGAAAATAAAAAAAAGAGCTTTTTATATGTTTCAGCTGTGTTGTTTTTTATAGTGTTGCTCTTTTATGAGACCTACGTTATATTTCTCGCACTCTTCTGTTTGATTGTTATAATCAGAAGTTTTGTTATTCGGGGTTTTAAGAACTCTTTCAGGGATAAAAATTTCTATAAAGAGACTCTTCCCTATATTATTGCGGGAGTATTATATGTTACCCTCTATTTCGTTTTCAGAATTATTTATAATTATGGGCCCCACCCGGAAATTTATGATGGAAGCAGAATCGCTTCAAATTTCAGCTTCAAACACTTTATTATGATTATTTGCAACTGTAATAAAGCTGCTGTACCGGGGAAAATTTATGAGCTGAACCAAGAGGTGTTTGTTGCCAATTCGCTCTTGCCAGCCGGTCATATTGACAAATGGGGATATCTTTTGAAAAATCTTTCGGCTCTTTCTTGGGTTAATATTTTGATCCTCTGTTTTTTGTTTTTCTTTATTTTTCTGAAAATGGATGACCGAATTTCATGGAAAAAGATTGCAGCAGGAATAATAGTTGCCTCGGTTTTTGCCTTATCTTCTCACACCTTACTGGGTATAGCTGAAAAATACAATAGCTCTTGGTACTCCTGGCTTTCGGGATATGTCACCACGTACTTTTCCTGGTTTGGAATCATCATGGCGATTGTTTTGATTTTTTATGCCCTCTATAAAATTGGATATAGAGTATCTTATATCCGATACGGCATTCTCTTAATTCTCACAGGAATAATTCTCTATTTTTCTGTCATCATTCAATATACCAATGAGCATTTAAGCAGAGACTGGCAACACAGCCAAAACAGATTTATCGTGGTTGATAAATTAATTCAAAATCATTACTTTGATAATCTTCCCGATCAAGCCCTTGTTTTTGCCCCTGATCTCTATAATACATCCTCGGTAATGGGAAAAGGAATCTGTGAAGGCTTTAATTGGGGGGAATACATTTCTCTGAAATCTCATAAAAAAATAAATATCAATATTTACCGAAATCCTGATGATTTATGCGCTGCTGCCGAGCAAAATCCTCATAAGGATATTTTTTATTTACAAAAGAACGAATCATTAACCAACCAAGACCTTTTTATGGCACTCTCTAAAGTGGAAAAAAGTTCTATTAATTGGACCGATAAATCTGCCCTTTTTACTAATTCTACCTGCAACGAAGCTGAAATTTTCTATTATGCCCCGATTCATGATTATATTCTCAACTATAACATGATATCAAAGCAAGATTCCTATCCGACTGATACTGCTTCATGCTTAAACATTTCCAAATCTTTGATGATTAACAATCCCAAAACCGATAAAGGAAATTCGATCCTCACTATTAAAGTTGACCGGGCTCAGATTGGAAGTTTTAATGTTTCTACTCTTTTGCCTAGCAAGTAAGAGAATGATTTTCCGCTGAATTTGATTTGGTATCACTCTTCTTTCTTTAGTATCCAATTCTTTTCAATATCCATTTTTTTTAGGATTTCTATTTACTTTGACTCTCAGCCGAAGAGCGGACTTGTGCTTCAATCTGCTTTCCGGATTGTTAAAAAAACATCTTATAATTTAATGATTTTATATGTTTTACACGATTGATCCTGCCATAATATCTTCATGATATACATACCGTTGTGATATTGGGAAAAGGGAATTGTGATGTTCTCCCTGGAAGGATGAGATACGGACAAAATAAATTGTCCCGTCATGGAGTAGATTTCAATGGATTTTATCGGAATTTTGTTATTACTCGTTAAGATGGTAATATGGTCGGATACCGGGTTTGGGATCATAATATCGGGTGTTATAGATTCGGGAATTCCACCTGTTATATAGGAATAATCACATTCCCGGTAATAATCTTTATATACTAAGATACTGTCTTCCAAATAACATCGCAAATCGCCGTCTCCACAACCTGAAAGTTGAAGAGTGTGAAACAATCCATTGGTCCCTCCGAATCGAGTCAGTATTATTCTGTAATAATAAGCATAATTCCTCAAAGTATTGGTAACCCAAAAAGCCTGACAAGTATCTCCGTTGGTCAAGACAAAAGGTTTGATACTATCAACAAATATTGTATCGTTGTATGGAGGATATACCCAATGTTCTGGAATTACCCAATATTCTCCAACGGTTTTGCTAAAGTCATACAATAAATAGAAATTATTATTTTCGACTTCATATACCTGCAAACTGTCCACGTAGAGGTAGCGATTTAAAACACTGTCAATCGTATTTCCTTCACAATCATATTTATAATATTGTTGTATCACCCGACACTCTTTTCCGTCAATTTCAGTTGTCCCAATACATTGAAATCTTTTAAAGAAAGTGGCAGATAAAGAAGGTCCTGTCATTCCTCTATCATAGTACCATTCAGCTCCGACAGGGGCAAAATTTAACAGTTGTTGGGCATGCAATCCGCTTCCGAACATAAAAAGAAGCACTAACATTAATAAAAGTTTTTTCATGACTTGATGATTTTATATGTTTTACACGATTGATCCTGTAATAATATCTTCATGATATACATTCCATTGTGATATTGGGAAAAAGGAATCGTGATGCTGTTCCCGGAAGGATGAGGTACGGACAAAATAAACTGTCCCGTCATGGAGTATATTTCAATGGATTTTATAGGAATCTGGTTATCATTCGTTAAGACAGTAATATTATCGGTAACCGGGTTGGGGTAAAGATTTACCAAACTATTGATATTGTTTTCTTTTATTGCTCCTCCAAACCCACCTGAAAAACAATCTGTTGAATCGTTATCGGAGATGTCAAATTCTGTTCGATAAATCAATTCGTCATTTTGGGAATAACACAACAACCTAGTATAAGGCCAATCTAAAGGACCTGTAACATCATTATACCAAGGGACAACCACTCCGGAACTGCTTCCAATGCCTTCTACCCAAAATTGGTCTTCCCCTTGATGCATATTTAGAGATCTAAGTAATATTTTTTTTCTTAGAGAATTGAAAGATATTTCTTCCATTTGTATATTCGGAAAAGAGATAATAGGTAATAGAATCTCCAAATTGTAAAGAAAAATCATAGAGCAACAACTCCATAGTGTCAGTAGTAGTAAAAAGAGCCTCAGGATAACCATACCAATTGAGAGCATATACTGTAGAAGGCTCATGATATATTCCATATACCTTTTTAGTTACCGTATCGTTTCGTATGGCACAAAAATAGTTGGTTTGATTTGCCTCAGAGCTATACATTTTTAAGTAGTTTTTGCCGGCAATGATCGTATCACCTAAAGTTTTATATTTTACGGTATTAACCGACCATTCACTATTGTCGGTAAAAGGCACATAAGAATATACAATTTGTCCTTTTAGTTGCAAACCCCATGCAAAAGAGATCAAAAATATAAATGCAATTATCTTTTTCATAAGCAAGTATTTAAAATTTTTACAATCTATTCTATTTCTATAAAAACAGAAAATCTTTTTCAGCGTAGGAGCGTTATATTGGTATAAAAACATCAACACAACTAATCACCTAGGTGCGTAGCACCGAACCATTTGTAGCGGCGTAGCCGCAAAAAGTAAAAAATATTTTTTCATAACATTCTCCTTATTCTATTATTGTTTTATGATTTCTTTTGTTACAACACCTTCATCGGTGGTGAACTTAAGCAAATAAATTCCTGCCGGAAGATCCGATATACCCACTATAAAATGGCTATCATCATGGATTTCAATTCGTTTTAATACTTTTCCAATAATATTAATTACCTCAACATCTTTTATTTTTTGTTCTTGACAATCGATTGTCACCTGATTTTGAGCCGGATTGGGATAAATGGAAATATAATTGGAGATATCTTCAAAAGACTTCACGGAGGTTTCCAAATAGCATCCGAAAACATAAAAATAAGGACAAGGAGGATTATAAAAAAGAGTTGTATCATTATGGCAAAATAAACCTAAATGATAGTTGTCTCCATTTGTTGCTACTAAAGTTACCAAAGGATTAAACAGTCCCTGCCAGTCAATACTTCCGATTCCATCCACCCAAATATCCCCTATGGCGGAATAATTTTCGACCCAAGGTATAAATGGTTCCAGTGTCCATTTATGCCTTATTTCTCCGTTTGTCAATCTGATTGTATCTATAGCCGTGACAACTTTATGATGTTGTGTCGTTTCGAATATATCTTCAAAATAGTAAAACATGGTATCCCCCACTTCCAAATTGAAATCATACAGAAGGATTTCTTCATTATTTCTATCGGGAAATAAAAAATATATTCTTTTATTTTCTTCCCGAAAAGCACACCATGTACTCCCGGTATCTACATCCGTGTATATCATAGAATAGTTTATACCATTGATAATGGTATCATTTTCGCTAATTTCAGAAACACTATATATGCGAGTTGGTGTCGTAAAACAATTTTCAAAAAAGGTTACCCATTTTGCATTATTGGTCGGGAAGGGGACATAATTGCTATTTTGTCCGTACAATGTTAATACGGATAGAAAAAACAAAAGCGAAATCATTATCTTTTTCATAGACAAGTATTTGAAATTTCTAAATTAACCATTTTATGTAATTTGAAACAGGCTCTAATAAAGTAATCAATGATGATTGTTCATTTTTAGAAACCGAATCTTTAACCCCGATGTACTTAATACTTGGATTTTCAGTGTATATATTTTGATTTCCCTGTTCATCATAAATAAATAATTGTTGTGCATGCATAAACAGTGAACAACAAAATAAACCTATAAATAATATTTTTTTCATGACTATTCTATTCTTTTTAAATAAGAAAAAGAGGAAACTTCAGTACTATCCACTTTAGCAATAATTATAAGATCATCCGTGTCTGTTGTATTGGCAATAATATGGGAATAATTTTCCACGGAAGATATTGATTCATTTAATGAACATGTGTATAGTCGGGCTCCTGCAACTCTATATTTACCCCAATAGTTGTCCTCAATATTATTAAAATCCCATCCACTATTAAAATACCAACTACCATAGGACGTGTGCCCATTTATCTTTACAGAATAAAAAGTTGAATCATAAAAATATACTCTGGATTCAATGTTCTGTTCAAAAGAACTGCTGAATTGACTTTCATAAGCAATTGCCTCCCAGGTTGAGTTTGCAAAAGGAATCGTATTGGTCCATGAAAAGTTGTTGGCAAATGGAAAAAAGACAGCTCCACTTTCATGTACGCTATCCACAACCATTGAGTGTAATCTCATAACGCTATCGGCAAGGGTCAGATAACAAACAAAAGCCAATGTATCTCCGGTATTAAATGAAAAATATTGATTGGAAGCCTTGGATTTTGATAATAATTTAGGAGAAAATGAAGAAGATGTTATGTCAAATAAACTATTATTTTTGGAAGAATAATTAATCATTTTAACAGAAGATCTATAGTGCCCGTTCCACACAGATAAAAAATAGACTCCGGAATTTCCTGTCTTTACATTGAAAACATAATCACCCTCTTCCAGATTGAGGGTCTTTTCAAAACACTTTGCTCCATATAAATTGAAAATAGTAAAAACATAACTTCCGCTTTCATAGGCAACCATATTTATTTTTGTAATATCGCTAAACGGGTTTGGATAGTTTTGTTGCAATTCAAAAGATGATTTTTCGGACGAAAAATCTTGTATGCCGACATGGAAATTACGTAATATGGTATCAGGATAATACATCGTTATTCTGGCATTGTTCGGAGTAGAACGATTGGTCACCACGACACAACCAAAAGGAATCGGCTGAAAATTTAACTGAGCTCTCATAACAATCGAAATATTATCTTGTGCTTTGCAAATAGTCATCAACAGTATGAATGATATAAAAAATGCAACTATCTTTTTCATAAGCAAGTATTTAAAAATTTTACAATCTATTCTATTTCTGTAAAAACAGAAAATCTTTTTCGGCGTAAAGATAATAAAAAATAATATCCTCAGTCATATGTAAAAATTTTAGGAACAAATTAGAAATGAGCACTATGGTTGTATGAAAAAGAGAATTTGTCAATTTAGTACGTTTCCTTTATTTAGTCAACTCGTTCTCTTCTTTAAGCTAATTTTTTTCTTTAAAGAGATGTCGGTCAAATCTTTTTTAAGGAATGTTTCGGGAGTTTCCGTTCCTTCGCTTGAGGGGGAGACGCATGGTGCCAAATTCGCCGAGCTGTAAAAAGAAACCGTCTTTGAGCAAAGCTGCCAATTCATCCACAAAATTGCCTTTCCCGGAGGTGTTATTTTGATATAATTTTAACTATTCAAATTGCGCACGTGCGGAATAAAATTTCTTGACGTCAAGAAATTTTATTGTGGACGTCCAGAAATATTTTTCTTCACGTCAAGAAATTTTACCGGTGACGTTCGGAAATTTTGTTGGTGACGTGCGTAGTTTTATTTTCTCTTTTTCGTAATATTTTTCATTGCAATTTGGGATTAATAGGATTTGGGAACCTGATAGTATCCGGAAATTTATTCCCGGAGAGTGTCATTTTGGTGTATTTCAAATCTTATGGCTGATAAAATATAAGAAAGTTAGGTCACCCAGAAATTGAGATGTATCCTCTCGGCAAAGCATAACGAATGGATGTACTCCAAATAATAAAACTAAATAATTGGAATGATTTTCACTAATAAATGGTATTTTTGCACCCATTAAAAAAACGAATTATGAGTAAGATATTGGGAATTGGAAATGCTTTGGTAGATGTGATTGTATCTCTGGATAATGAAGATCTCTTTGAGCAGTTTAATTTGAAAAAAGGGGGCATGGAAATGATTGATGCCGAGACAAAAAGAGCATTGCACGAGGTTATTAAGGTGATGAAAAGAACACTTGCCTCCGGAGGCTCTACCTCGAACACAATCCATGGCCTTGCACATTTGGGCGCACAGACCGGCTATATTGGCAAAGTTAGCAATGATGATGCCGGCAAGTTTTTTAAAGAAGATATGGAAAGAAATCATATTACGCCCCACTTGCTTGATTCTGAAATTGATACAGGAATTGCTACTACGTTAATGACAGCAGATGCCGAGAGAACATTTGCCACCTATCTTGGGGCAGCAGCTACTATGGAAGCGGACGAGATCAATGAGGAGATATTTAAAAACTATGATTATATCCATGTGGAAGGATATCTTATTTTTAACAGAGGGCTTATTGAAAGAGTTTGCAAATTGGCAAAAAAATGCGGATTAAAGATATCCATGGACATGGCAAGCTATAATTTGGTGGAGCAAAACAGAGCATTTATTGATTCTCTTCTTGCAAACTATGTTGACATTATTTTTGCCAATGAAGAGGAAGCCAAAGCATTTACCGGAAAAGAGGAATATGAGGCATTGGAGATATTGTCTCAATATTGTGAAACAGCCGTTGTAAAGTTAGGACACAGAGGTTCATTGGCAAAGATAAACGGAAAAGTATCGGTCATTCCTGCAGTCAAAGCCAATTGCATTGATACCAATGGAGCCGGAGATATTTATGCTTCGGGTTTCTTATATGGTTTGATGAATGGATATTCTGCCGAAAAAGCAGGAGCACTTGCCTCAAAATTATCTGCAGAATTAGTAGAAACAGTAGGGGCGAAACTTAGTGATAAGCAATGGAGTAAAATATTATCCGAGGTCTTTTAACAATTCCAGTCTCAACATATTGAGGGCGGCAACAGCAGCTCTTTCAATAACCCGTTCTCTTCCGCCAATACCGGCAAAATGAAATTCTTTACTTGTAATTCGGGTGGTGGTGGCAACCGCAATCCAGACGGTGCCGACCGGTTTTTCGGCTGTTCCTCCTCCCGGACCTGCAATTCCTGAAACAGCAACAGCATAGTCCACATCAAGCAAATCCATGGTATTGACAGCCATGTCACAAACCACCTGTTCGCTGACAGCTCCAAATTTTTTCAAATTCAATTCCCTGACATTTAAAATCTCTCTTTTGATTTCATTTGAATAGCTGACAATAGAACCTTTAAAGAAATCGGAACAACCCGGGACGGAAGTGATGAGGTGGGAGAGATATCCTCCGGTGCAACTTTCTGCAAAAGCAAGTTTCTTTTTCAACTTATGCATCAATCCGGCAACAACCTCTTCGGGTTGGTTGTCTTCAAAAGACCAAATATAATCTCCGGCAATTATTTCGAGCTTTCTGATTTCATTTTCCATTTCTGCTTCCAGCAAGTTCTTGTCGGAGCTTTTTCCTGTCAACCTGAGTCTTACAATTCCGGGACGTGGAAGATAAGCTAATTTAATATATTTTGGAAGTTCAAGTTCCCAGGATTCAATGAGGTCAGAGAGGTCACTTTCTCCAATTCCGGTCATTTGAACAGTTTTGCAGATAATGGAAATGCCGGAATTAAGCGCATTGTTTAGTCTTGGAAGAGCCTCGTTAAGCAACATATCTTTCATCTCAAAAGGAACTCCGGGCATTGAAATCAGAATTTTTCCCTCTTGCTCTATCCACAATCCCGGGGCAGTTCCGTTTAGGTTGGACAATGGTATGGCAATTTCGGGAATAAAAGCCTGTTGTTTGTTTATATCGCTGATGGGAATATGACGGAATTCAAATGCTTTTGTGATAAAATCCAGTGTCGGCTGATGCAATACCAAAGAGGTTTTAAAATAATCACAAATCACCTTCTTGGTGATATCATCCTTCGTGGGTCCTAATCCACCGGTAAGAATCAAAACATTTGTCTTTTGAAAACTTTCCGTGATGGTTTGCTTAATCTGTTCTTCATTGTCGCCAATGGTGAAACCCTCTTCAATTTCGAAACCGGAAGCAGTCAAATGTTCGCCCATAAAAGCCGCATTGGTATTAACCACCTGTCCGATGAGAAGTTCATCTCCAATATTTATGATAATCATAGCTATCTCTTTTTTTTAATTTGCAAAAGTAAGGAATTATTAGATGATTAAAATAATAAAATTGTTTGTCCGTTTAGGAAATAATTAAGAACTAATAAAACTCCTTTGCTACTAAAATGAATACTCATGAAAAAACTCTTACTGCTTTTACTCTTCTTTCCGCAAGCAATTTTTTCTCAGACCGATAGCTTGCAACTGCTGATGGCTTTTTATAATGTGGAAAACCTCTTCGATCCTGAAGATGACTCACTTACAAATGATGACGATTTCACTCCAGACGGTTTTAACCACTGGACCTATTACAAGTACACAAAAAAAGTAAACAATATTGCCAAAGTTTTTTTGGCGATGGACCCAGATTCGCCCCCTGCCATTATCGGGATGGCTGAAATAGAAAACAGCAAGGTTCTCAGACAATTCTGTTATCGTTCCCCACTGGCTAAATATGGTTATCGGTATGTTCATTATGATTCCCCGGATGTACGGGGCGTTGATGTTGCATTACTTTATCTTCCCGAGCGGGTAAAAATTAAATATAGTGAGCCCGTCAGGGTAGTGTTTCCATTTGAACCAAATACCAAAAACCGGGATATTCTATATGTTGTTGCCCAATTTTCCAACGGCGACTCGCTGCATATATTTATAAATCACTGGACTTCACGTTACGGAGGCTACGCGCCTACCGTTAGAAAACGCAAATACTATGCAGAACTCTTGCGTCATAAAACGGATTCCATTCTCAATATCTGTCCCATTTCCAATATATTGATTATGGGAGATTTTAATGATTATCCCACCGATGAAAGTCTTGCAGAGATATTGTCGGCAGCAAATCCTGCGGATAGCTCATCTGATAGCAAATTATACAATTTAATGTTGCCGATAGCGGAAAAAAATAATATTGGAAGCCACAAACACGAAGATTTCTGGGGTTGTTTGGATCAGATTATGGTGTCAAAATCGCTGCTGAATAAGAGCAATTCCATTAAAATTAAAGATGGAGAAGCCGTTGTCTTTATGGAAGATTTTATGATTGAGCCGGATGAAAAATACGGAGGATACAAAACTTTCCGAACATTCTTAGGGCCAAGATATATGGGTGGTTTTGCCGACCACTTGCCGGTAATTGTCAGAATTACGCTATCGGATGTCGAGTGAACGCTGTTTCATCTCTTCTTCCCATAAAATATTCCTAAGCTCATCTAATTGTGAAGTGCTAAGATTATTTAATGGAAAATCAGGGTTTAAAAAGGGAGGAATTTTATCCGGACAGAAAATGGTCAAATTGTCAAACAACGCTTTTTCTTCAGAAAAGGGGCGGTTTTTCTCTTCTTGTTTTAGGAATTGCAGCAATCTCAAGCCGTCGGCTTTTTCGTGGAAAGCTCTTTCAAATCTAAAAAACTCTTTGAAATTAATACGCAATGGCTGCCAAAGATTTTTATCATTGAATTGTTGCTGTAGAAAGAGTGTGAAAGGAGTATCGATATCCTCCTTCCAGAGAGATACTAACATATTATAAACCTTTTCCACTTCATCAAAATGTGAATGATGGTAAAGAGGATAGCTTTCCCAGTTTCCTTCATCTCCTTTAATCATTGCCGGACCGGTGCCAAAAAAGACTCTTGAGGAAAATCGGGCTGCCGGAAAGACAGATTCACAGTTCCAATTGTTGATGGGAGTCATCTTCCGTAGTTTTTGGAGCAGATAAAAATCTTCTCCGCTTTTCATCGGAGTAATGCCGCCAATTTTCTGTAATGCCCAAACTTTTATTGCCAGAGCAGAGCCAATGGCGGTGAAAGCAAAAGGGCTATGGATGCGATACAGGTTTAACAACCAATTTCTCAGATAGAGCTCATAGCGCAAAATTGCCTTGTTGGCACGTTCATCCTCGGTGAGTTTATGATAATAAGGCACTGAAATCACCGGAAGAGAATCCTTGAGGGCAAAATTGTCCCCCAGTGACTGAAAATAATTTTCATTGAACAGAGTATCGGCATCCAGGCTGACGAGAATATCTTCAGGATTGGCAATCTGCAAAATATGATCAAAGAGGGTTTTCCTTGCCCATCCCACGCCCGATTTTTTACCTTTCCATCCTTTTCCCATAGAGGAATAATCCAGTATATTAACAGGAAATTCGCTATAATCTTGAAGCAAAGACAAGGTCTTTTGATTATCAAGGCAAACGGGGAGTTTATCCTCTTGTTGCCACCAACAGTCGGGTTGGTTTACACATATAAAAACTGAAAAAGGATAGTCGGTTTGTTGTTTAGCAATTGCTTTTAGCGTGGCAGGCAGAAAATCCGCCTCTTGCATGGAAGGAATGGCGATATAAAGATGAGGTTTCATCTCCTATTTCACTTTCACTATAACATTTCTTGTTTTGATGGTAGAATTTGGCTGGAAGAGCCTGCAATATTCAAACTGCAAAGTATCCAACCCTTTGTTAATCCCCTGGAAAGCCCAGTAGCGGTTGACTGAAGCCCCGACCACTCCGGCAGGTGCATTATTTACAAATCTGTTCCCCACAGAGTCCACTACGTTGACCGATTTTTTATTGCTCCAAACCCAAGAATAACCGGTTGAGGCATTTGTAACAAACTTAATTTCAAAAGTTTGTCCTTTATTAATTTCAAATAAATCAGATTCAGGATCAGTTTGCGCAATATTATAATTGCTTTTACAACCCGATACGATCAGGACCAATCCCAATAAAATCAATAAGCTTATTTTACGCATCATTTTAACTTTTATAATAATACTTTTTATGCTCCTTCCAGAATATGCATAATTTCATCACTTTGACCAAGATGAGCACTATTACGAAAATTGCTCAAAAAAATAATTACAATATTCTCTTCCGGTTGATAGACCATCACATTTTGGAATCCGCGCCATAAGCCGCCGTGGTAAATCAATTTGCCGAATGCAGGATTCTCTTCCACCCTAAATCCATAGCCATACATCTCTTTAGCAATTCCTCTTCCTTTTATATAATTCTCTTTTGAAATGGCTTTTTCCAGAAGTTCCTCGGAGATAATAATTTTGTCATCAAAAAAAGCTTTCTTCCACTTCATCAACTCTTCCGGAGTGGAATAGACCCCTTTGTCTCCCAAAGTACCATCCATAAAAAACTGTTTCAATTCCTCTTTGGTTCTAAGATGTCCGACGGCAATACTCAAATACTTCCTTTGGTCAAGTTGGGTAACAAAAAAAGTCTTTGTCATACCCGCAGGCAGAAAAATATTACGCCGTACATACTCTTCAAATTTTTTACCTGTAACCTTCTCTATGATGGCCGCCAATAAGGCATAATTGGTATTTGTATATTCATATTTTTTCGCCGGAGTAAACTGTATTTCCGGCTGTTGTTCAGCCAGCACCTCAACGAGCATCTGATTAGTCAATAAGACTGTCGTATCAAAATAATCAAATGGAAACTCAAAATACTCAGGTAATCCGGAGGTATGTGCCAGCATCTGATGAATGGTAATGTTCTGATAGGGCAATTCGGGATAGAATTTTCGAAGAGTATCGGTAAGTTTTATTTTCTTGTCATCCACTAACTTTAGAATAGCGGCTGCCGTAAATTGCTTGGAAAGTGAAGCCAGTTCATAAAAGGTATTATCCTGTAATTTATTAATAGCTCTTTTTTTGGCATTTCGAAGTTCATTATTGGTCCACTCTTCATATCCTTTTTTATTCTCATATAATCTGATTGTTCCAACTGTCCTTCTGATAATTACGCTGTCATTTCTTGCAATCAAAAGAGTCCCGTTCAGTTTTTCACAGATATTATCTATTAATAAATTCAACTCTCCTAATTTATAGGTATCATTAACTTCTTCAAAAATAGAATCGATCTCTTCAACAGAGATATCCGATAATAATTTAGGGGGTATTTTTGCGGGGATTTTTTGCGCAAAAGCTACCATAGTCAACAATAATATAAAACAGGTGAGCCTATACTTCATTTACAAAAATTAATGCGCAAAGGTACTACTTTTTATCATTGTTCTAATAAGTTATCATAATAATTAATAATTCCAAAGAGTGGACTTTTTTCTATTTCCATATTCACATACAGAAGTTTAGTAAAGCCCAATATATCAAAGAAGCATATTTATGAACTCTATAATCACTCCTTACAGCCACAGCCGCCAAAAGTTTTTCCCGAATAGGAATCGGGAGGAATACGGCTAATGGCTTTAATAATCTCACCGGCAACTTTATCTACCATTTTAAAATGTGCCTCCGTCAAATCTTTGTTGCGGACGATTTTTGTGTTGAGGGCGTTTTCGGTTCCAATAATTTCTGAAACATCAACAGAGCCATTAATCTTGCCGCTATATTTTTCAGTACTTCTTTTAGCACAAAGTTTATTACAGCCGTCAACAGAAATGGTTGGAAACACTTTTGCAAAATTTCTTTCTTCTTCTCCGCCTGCAAGATATAATGGCAGACAAAGTGTGACGGTTTCAACCAGTTTAAGTTCTTCAAGAACTTTTCTTGTAGCAAGTCTTGAAATTGTTCCGCCGAGACATTCCTCGCCGCTACATGATAATATTCCAACTTTAAATTCTGACATGATATTCCTTATTAATTATTTTGGTTGATTATGTTGGCAATTTTTCCCGCGATTTCGCTTACTACAATTTCGCCACTATCTTCAAGTTGAGTAGCAGAACCAAACTTTTCTCCTTTATGTTCTTTCACCGTTTCCAAAACTTTTATCTCCTTAATTACTCGACCTCCGGCAATGGAAACATTTTTGGAAGCACACATTTGGGGGCAACCGTCAACAGTAATACAGTCACAACCTTCAATTAAATCGGTCACCTCTTTATCGCCGGTCACGATGCGAGCAAGACAAATTGTTTCCGCCTTTTCAGGACATAATTCCAGGACAGTTTTCAAAGCTGCCTCTCTTGCCATAAGTCCGTAAACCTTTCCTATGCCGCTGCATGGAATAACTTTTACCTTTTTATTCATTTGAGTCCCTCCACCTTTTTTTTCATTATTTCAAAATATTTGTCGAATCCTATTAAAAATTCCTTATCACTTTCAAAATCAGTTAATTCAAGTTCTGCTATCCAACCCAACTCATAAGGATTCTTGTTAATGAGTTCCGGTTTTTCGATAAGAGTATCATTTATACGAACCACCTTGCCACTGACGGGTGAAATCAAATCAATGAGCATTTTAGATGATTCTATTTCGCCCACTTCCCCGAATTGTTCAATCTCTGCATCCATGTCGGGCGGAGTAAAATATAAAATATCGGAAAGGTTCTGTTGAACGAAATCTGTTACTCCTATTCTTGCCCTATTGCCAATCACATAAGCCCAGCAATCATTTTCATTATAATAGATTTCCGGATTTTTCGGCACTCTGAATAGAAATTTACCATTTTGAAATGTTTCATAATCGAAATGAAAGGCAATATTTTCCTGCCCGAAAGTCGGAGCAGCTTTCTCTTCGGGAGTAGCAAGTTTATTCAGAATAATATCTATTATGGCGTTTTCGTTTTCACCAAGTTTAAGGGTAGTCGTTAACTCAAGGTGATTGTTCTTCGCCTCCTCGGTAACGGTGATTTTCTTTGAGACCTTAAATCCTTTCTCTAAAGCAAGTTTACTTGCACATCGCGTTGCGCATCCATCTATTATCAACAGCGGATATTGGTCTGTAAGTTTATGATACTTGACATTGGCAATTCTGGCAAAAACAGGACAAATAATTTCATTGTGGTTGTTTTCACATAACTTCAAGGCAATTTCTCTTGAAATTACTCCGGCGCATTTATCCAATCCGTTACATGGAAGAATGGCATAATTTTCAATCATGGCTTTCCATCTCCTTTCTGATTTCTGAAATTTTTTGAATAGTTTCGTTTTTAGCCGGAAACGTGATGGCATCAGGACCGCAGCACTTGGAACAAGCCCTGCAGAACACGACACAGTTGTTCGGATTTTTTACTATAAGTTTTATATCTTCGGTTTCGTGGACTTCAAATACCTGATGAGGACAGAACTTGTCACACTCCATACAGAAGTTGCATTTTGAATAATCAATAGTGGGTTTCCAATCTATTTTGGAGCGATCAACGCCCATAAAAGTGTTTTCACTCATTTTTCATCCTCCATTTTATTAAGTTCGGCACTAACTTTCTCAACCGCCTCATCGGTGGTCATATCACGTACATCAATAGCGATTAAATCTTTGTTGATATCAAGCCCTGCTTCTGCAAAGGCATCTTTAAACATTTTGCGCTGCATATTGAGAGAACAACCTCCGATAATTACTTTTCGGTGTGCTTTAAGATAGTCATTTAAAAACCTATCCCCGTCTTCTTCGCACAACTGCGGATGAATAAACCCATACTCAACAGGTAATTCTATTCTGACTCTGTTAATAAAGTCCCAAATATCCATTTTGGCAAATCCGGGACATTTTCCGGTACAAACACACATAATAAAACCGGGTTTTTGTGTTTCCATGATATATTATTTTTTTTGAATTTGATTGTTTACATTAAAGTTTAATGTTCTATTATCCGTCTAATTTGCAATGTAATAGAGGTAAACATAGTATAAACCGACAAGAATAAAAACGATGGAGACAATTCGGCGGAACCATTTTTCAAAAATCTTTACTTTGTTATAGAAATTACCGAGGCTCGAAATACTGAAAGCCAAAAGATAGGCTATAATAATTACAGGCAATCCCGTTGCAATGGCAAAGACAACAGGTAGAAATAGTCCGTATGAACTGCTGATAGTCAATGGAATTAACATCCCAAAATAAAGAACTCCGCTGTAAGGACAAAATGCCAAGGCAAATAGAATCCCAATTAAGAAGGCGCTCCATCCACTTCCTTTTTCACCTTTCTTTTCAATCTTTTGCGAAATATTAAAAAAACTGGGAAATTTTATTTTAATCAGGTCAATCATAATAATCCCAACAAGGATTAAAAGCGGTCCTAACAATTTTTCTCCGTATTCTTGGAAAAACCTTGCAACATGGAATTTGCTGGCACCAAAATAGAGAATTACTCCAATAGCCGTGTAGCTGAAAGCTCTGCCTAATGTGTACCACAATCCATTAAAGAATATTTTTTTTCTATTTGCTATATTCTTGCTTATAAAGCCAATAGCGGTGATATTCATAGCCAGCGGACAGGGACTGATGGCGGTCATTAATCCTAATATAAAGGCATATAATAACGGGACAGAAGTATTATCCAATAAGGATTGTAAATATTCCATGATGGTTATTTTATTTTATCGTTGATTTTTTCAATAAGCTCTCGTTTGAAAATTTCCGGAGAATAAGCTTTCTGAAAAGCCCAATTAGACAAATCTTCGGTTTTGCCCTCCTTTCCGAGACTGTAAGCTGTGATTGCTAAGGTAGCTCCATACGCATCATATTTCTGAGCAAGTGCTGTGTTCTCGGGGAGTTCGCAATTCAGAATATATAAATCAACAACTCCATTTTTAAGCTGTTCGGTAAAATTTGAATCGATAGTTTCTCTGACAAGCTTTTCAATTGAACGACAGGTATTACAACGATTGGTAAGATGAAAATAGAGTACTTTCAGTTTCAGATTTTGAGGATTATTGGAAATGATGGTATCATTTTCCTTTTGCCCCAAAACATTCACGGATATTAAGATCCCCAATAAAATTAAAGTGATTTTTTTCATAATGTTTATTTTAAATATTCCGTGATTTTGCTTTTTAAAATTTCGATAAATCGGTCTTCTTTATTTCTGGCAAATTTAAAGCCGTCTCCTGTCAAATCTGTGGTGGTTTCTTTTCCTTTATATGAACGGGTAATAAACAATCCGGAGCCGAAAGCCTGATATTTTTCGGAGATCTTTTTATTGGCATCATCATCAACATTGATCACCAACCGTTTGATTCTTCCCTGTTTTAACTCGGGGGCAAAATAAGTGTTAAGTGTTTTTGCCGTGGCATCTTCAATGGCAATGCATGAAGCACAGCGATTGGTTACATGAAAATTGTATATGTACACAACCGGAAGTTCTGTTTTAACTTCAGGTGCAACAGCTCCGGAAACACTATCCTCAGAAAGCGATGTGCCACCGTTGCAGGTTGTTTCAACAGTTGAGACAGAATCTGTGATTAAAGCATCTTCTGTTTGTTTGCTGCCCGAATTACAACCTGCTAATAGCAAAACGGCAAAAGCGAACAGCAACATAATAATGGAATTCTTATCTTTCATAATTTTATTATTGATTTTTGTTTTATAAGCTTTAAGATGGTAAATGATTTGAATTTTTATTCGGACTTTTCTCCCGTTACGGTAATGGAATAGATGCCTACGTTACCTGCTTTATATTTTTCATAAGTTGACTCATCTAAATGATAACGCAATACATCATCCGGAATAGTAATGGTTTTGGTTCGCTCGATTTTGATGTTGGTAAAATCGGCTTTTGCAATTTCACTCATATAATCTTCCTGCTGAATGGCACTTGCAATACAACCGGCATACATAGAAGCATTGTCTGTAAATTCTTTCGGAAAGATTCCTTTGAGAACCACATCTGACACACAAAAATGGCCTCCAGGCTTTAGGACACGATAAATCTCTTTGAAAATTTTATCTTTTCTTGGTAATAGATTTAAAACACAATTGCTTACCACAACATCCACACTCTTTTCGGCAACCGGAAGTTCTTCTATATCTCCTTCAATGAAAATGACATTGTCATATTGTTGTCTTTTGGCGTTTGCTCTGGCTTTTGCAATCATTTCGGGAGAGAAATCAATCCCGATAATCTTTCCGCTTGCCCCGGCTTCGGCACGTGCAACAAAACAATCATTGCCTGCTCCTGAACCCAAATCAATCACAGTATCTCCTTCCTTAATTCCGGCATATTGTGTGGGCAATCCGCAACCGACTCCAAGATCCGCTTCCGGAACATATCCCTTTAAATGAGTATAGGCTTCACTCATGATAGTGAAAGTTTTTTTGGAGGGATCGGCAGGAGTTCCCCCGCAGCAACCGCAATCGGCTTTGTTATCTCGCGCCAGTTGACTGTAGCGTTGCTTTACAAGTTCTTTTAATGCTTTTTCGTTATTCATTTTATTTTGAATTTTCAGTTAATATTTTCTTTACTTGTGTAATGCTTAGAATATGTCCGGAGGAGACCACTTCTTCGTCTATCACCATAGCCGGTAATCCCAATACTCCATAAGACAAAATTTTCATAATATCTTGTTCTTTTGCAAGTGTAGCTTCCAAACCGAGCTCTTCCACCGCTTTTCTGGTTGTATCGTATAAGTTCTCACACTTTACACAACCGGTACCTAAAATCTTGATTTCCATTTTATTCTTGTTTTATAATGTTTTTTCTGAGATTTCTATTTTTTTAAGAGAATTACTCACAGCAACTCTCCTTTTTCTTGCAATCCGAAAAGAATTCCTGAAAAGCTTGTCGGGCTATTTCCCAGTTTTCAAGATTGATGCAATATTTTACTTTAGGAGGTTGTATCTCGCCCTGAATAAGTCCGGCCTCCTTTAGTTCTTTCAAATGTTGCGAAACCGTAGATTTGGCAATCGGAAGCACCTCATTGATATCTCCAAAAAAACAACTATCCTGATTTGCCAAAAATTGTAGAATTTTAATCCGTACGGGACTTCCCATGGCTTTGGCAAAAACGGCAAGCTGCTCGAGATTCCCATTTTCCTTTTTATCTTTCATTTTTTTATCGGTTAAATATTGTTCGCAAAAATACAAACAATTCGTAATAATACGAACAATAGGGTATTTTTTTTTAACGCACACTATTTCAGATTTTTAAAGAGAAATAAATAGCTAAAATTGATTCAAAATCAATTTTATTTGGAAAAATTAATCTCAAATTTGGAAGAAAAAGTTTTCAAACTACATTTGATTGATAATTTCTTCACGGTTTTATCTCACTGCGAAATACAACTATCGCACAAAAGTCTGTTTTGTATTTAAAAGCAACAACATGATAATGTTGATTTGGGTGTTCTGTTTATAGTCCTTAATCGGGAAGTTGGCTAAAGCGTGTCGCTAAATTCTTTGTCAATAAGAAGTATATTTGTTGTCTCCCCTTTTCCTATTTTTTCCTCACCTATTTTTTCCTCACCACCGTCACCGTTCCCTTGGCAATTTTTTTGCCGCCGGTTTCTCCCTGGTATTCGATGAGGTAAATATATACGCCGGGTAAGCTGCCGTGGGCATCCCAGCAGTTGCTCAGCGCCTGACTGCGGAACTGCAAGCCTCCCCAGCGGTCGTAAATATAGAGGGTGTAACTCTTTATTTTCTCGGGTTGGCTGAACTGCGGCTGAAAGTAGTCGTTGATGCCGTCGCCGTCGGGAGTGAAGCTGTTGGGGATATAGAGCATTAAATCGCAACTTTCATAGCTGACCGTGATGGTATCCTGACTACTGAAACAAAGGTTGGAGACACTGACACTGTATTCCCCGAAAAAACGAACAATATAGATGGAGTCGGTGC
>JAGVVH010000086.1 GCA_019135895.1 Bacteroidota bacterium
GCGGTATGTGCAGTTGGCGCAGAGTCGCGGTGGCGCGTGTTTTTGCACTCGTGGTGCGATGCAGGGTTAAGCGGTTATTACTTTATTCTCGCGTTGGCAAAAACCGTGACACCAGCGGGAGCCCCCGGCGAGAGCCGGGGGCGGCCTGCACCGCCATTGAAGGTTTTTCATTTTGACCAGAATATTGTCGCGGTGCAGAAGCCAATTGCATATACCGACCTGTTATGCGGTCGTGCTTTTTATTCTTTATAGGTTTCTAGATCCGACCTGATGTCAAAGTAATAGTCCCTTAGTTCAATTGCTCTATGTTTGACAATTTGAAGTCACTTATTTGCTTTGACTACTAACCACATTGTTCCCTCCAGAGTATTGTAAGCAGCATCGGAGAATTCAAATTCTTTATCTCTGAATTCAATCCATTTCAATTGGGAAGTTTTAAGCTTTTCTTTCTCTTCGGGCCTGAGAACAGCCATAAGGAGCTTATAGTTTTTATTAAGCTCTTCATCCCATTGGGCAGTTGCTGAGTTTATACATTTGAGCATCCCTGCTGTAGACGAAAATGGATTTGATTCCAAACAGCTCTCGAGCAGTGAATCAATAGGATGGGTACTGCTTATGTTAGTTTGACCGTACAGATTTATTGCAGTGACCAGGATTATTATACTAAGTAGATATTTCATTTTATTCTCATTTGTTTGCGCATGCCGCATAACGTTCGGCGGTATGTGGCGTTGGCGCAGAGTCGCGGTGGCGCGTGTTTTTGCACTCGTGGTGCGATGCAGGGTTATGATGTTGATTTGTTAATTCTCGCGTTGGCAAAAACCGTGACACCAGGAGGGGGTCCCCGGCGGGAGCCGGGGCAGGCCGTGGCGCCAGCCACAAAACCGCCTCTTTAGTTACCCAATTGTCGCGCCACGGAGAGCCAATGACATATACCGACCTGTTAGGTGTAGGGCAATTATTTTTGACTAAAGCATTGTCTGGTTTGCCCTTATTATTGAACAATTAATGATTTCCAAATTGCTTTTCCTTCAGATCGTATCAGGACGAAATAAGCGCCAGAAAATAAATCTTTTATTAAGATTCTATTCTTTGAACCGGTCAGGGTTTTAGTATATTTTAATCGAGAATTAGAATCATAAATTTCTAATGAATAAGGATTATCAATCAGGCTATTATCTGTTGGAGTATAACAAATGTCAAAAAAAGTATTGCATGGATTTGGACTGATTAACCACGAAGAATCCTTATCATTTGGGTCTGTTGAGTCCATCATGTCACCGATTACTTTAATTGTACCTTGGTACATTGGCGAGCTTCCGCATACATTGGAGGTAATGACATAAAAGTAAGCATTCCCTTCTGCGGTTGAGTAAAACCTCCCCGTTTGCCCTTCTGCCCAAATTGTTTGAACTGAGCCACTTGAACTCCAGGAGGCTTCTCCAGGGTAATTTGTTACCACAATATCTTTGTAGCTATAGATACCCATTTCAACGAAAGGATCTCCACTAGGATAAACTGTGGGAGCACTAGGGACGCCCCCAATTTCAAAATAAACTCTTTTAGAAGTCTTTATGTCATTTTGATTGCCTCCAATCGGACTGGTTATCGTTACCTCAATATATGTTTCTCCTGAAAAACCATAGTTAGCTGTCACAGTAACTGAGTTACCGTTTTCTGTTTTACTAAGACCATTTCCGACGACCCAATTATAACTGGCATTAGGGATATTTGCTGCACTAAAATTTCTTGAAGCTAACTGACATAAGAGATCTGTAGAACCATTAATTTTTGTCGCCACATAATATTTTAAATTGACAGCCCAATAAGGACTATTATCATATGCATGTTTAGCAAATGGACCAAACCCCCATTTAGAAATAAATATACCTGTTTGTGGTGTGGTTATGGCTGAATGATCAGATCCCAAACCGCCCCATGACACCTTTCCCGGATACATTTCACTTGCAACCTGAACATAACTTCCGTCAGTCATATAAATATCTTCTTCAGTTATAGAATCGTGACCTATCCATCTAGGATCACTTAATCCAAGGCCACTTTCTGACATATACCATGCATACCCGTGACAATTAAATTTTCTTGTTGAACTTTTATTATCATAGGTCGTAAAATATGTGTTTTCGGGGTATGCTCTTAACGCCGCATTATCCATTGTATCCCTTAAGGATGATTGTGCTTCAAACGTTCTCCAAGCATAAACTCTGCTCTCTTTCGGCGTATAAACAGAATCAATTTCATCACTTTGGCAAAATCCGGGTTGTATTAAAGAGACCAAAAGCAATGAAAGCAAATAGAATATCCTATGGCACTGATAATTAATCATAGCTCTTATAGATTAGATGCTTTCTAGTGGCTATTGGTGAGTGTCCAGAAATAATGCTCATCGTAGTTCCATCACAATTGAACCAGTGACCAGGCAGACCTCCACTCCCTAGACTCATTTCGACGAATACAACATCCTTACCTAAATACTCCTCAGCATAGATAGCACCTATGTAATTGAAATTTTGATGAGTTTCAGCTATGTCAATGATTTCTTTTAACCACATTAACTCAGTTTTAGGATCACTCACACTACAAAAGGATTCGTTCTTCTGCTTTTCAACTCCATTACAATTGATAAGAATAAATAACATAAACAAAAAGCATATATGTCTCATAAATAATTGATTATAGTTTCATATAGCATAGTAATCTGCAATATTTTATCGTAATCTTGTATAGAGTAATTATTTGAAAAGTCCTTTAATAATTCAATTTGGTCTGGTGAAGCAAATTGGCTAGTCTTATTAAATTCTTGAAGTAACACTACCATTAGATAACATGTACTTTTTAAGCCTATGTAATCATGAATTTGAATGCATCCACTTTTCTCATCCAATTTCATCATAGCATTCATTAGTAAATATTTCTTTTCAGTGTAGGTTAGATTTTGTAGTATCTCATTTTGAGAAAGTAATAATTCCAGTGAAATAATACTAAAGGCAAAGCTACCTTTTCTTAACGAAGTCCAATTAGGATCAAACTTAGCCGGTGACATGTTTCCGTATCTATCTAAGAGCATGCTAGGTATATCAGGTCTTGAACAGATTTCTGAAAACCCATTAAAGTTCCTTTTTAAATCATCTATTCCTTTCTGAAATGTCGAAAAGGATAAAACATTAAATAACAAAGGATATTTGAAGTAAATAATGATAAGATCTTCTGAGGGTATTGTTCTAAGTATATCTTCAGGGACTTGACAAGCTTGGACTTTGGTCCTTTGATTATGAAGTAAACCCCATTCCGGAGTACCCGGTTTTGTAGGGAAATCCCATGATAAATATTGTGAAATAAGAAGATTAGATTGAATAAAAAGAATAATTATTAAAACACTTATTCTCATCGCATAAATGGGCTTAATAATATATCTTATTTTCAAATTTAAATTTTTTTTTTCATTCGGCCAAAGAATTTGCATAGTTTTTTGGTACAAATTTTTATTGCATGCATTTTTCAGGACGACTCAGCCTTACACCTAACGTTCGGCGGTATGTGCAGTTGGCGCAGAGTCGCGGTGGCGCGTGTTTTTGCACTCGTGGTGCGATGAAGGGTTATGATGGTTATTACTTAATTCTCGCGGTGGCAAAAACCGTGACACCAGGAGGGAGTCCCCGGCGGGAGCCGGGGCGGCCTGCACCGCCATTGAAGGTCTTTCATTTTGACCAGGAGATTCTCGCGGTGCAGAAGTCAATTGCATATACCGACCTGTTAGGTGTAGGGGAATTTGCAACCCTACTTTTGAATCATTAAAACTTTTTGATAGGCTATTCCATTTATTGTAAGTTTGACTATGTAATTGCCAGCAATTAAATTTTGTAAATAGATTTGATTTTCTGGACCGGCCAACTTAATACTCTTTATTAGTCTTGTGTACGGATCAAAAATCTCAATTCTATAAATCTTAAGTAAGTCAATATCATTAGATTTTATACTAAGATCAAAATAAGTACTGGCAGGGTTTGGACTAATTGTCCAACTAAGCTCTTCATCGTCTTGAAAGATCTTATCCATTTGATCTCCATAAACGATTATTTCACCTTGGTACATAGGTGAATTGCCACAAGAATTGAATGTCGTAACATAAAAATAAGCACCTCCCTCTTCAAATGAATAAAATCTACCTGTCTGTCCTTCGGACCATACTGTATTAACAGAGCCAGAAGAACTCCAATTTGCATCCCAGAAATTGGCACCTGGATAGCCTATTAATACAATGTCTTGGTAACTGTAAATGCCCATAGGTTCTGGGGGAAATCCGCTTGGATAAGTTGATGGAGCACCTGGTACCCCTGACCAAAAATCTTTTTGCATGATAATTTGATAAAGCCCACAACTAAAGTTTAGGGTGAATTCCACATTTACACTTCCATTTGTAAGGTTACTTGCCTGAGCAGAAGTTCCTGTGCCCTGAGCTCTTATATTACCATTTTGTTTGATTACCCAGCTAATACTTGATCCATATGGTTGATCCTGAATATAATATGAACCTGAACCGTTGCAAGTCAAGGCTGTCCCAGAGATAGAAGATGGATTAATAATGGTGATAGTAGACCTTCTAACGATTACATTAGTTGTCCAAGTTTTTCGAATTCTTATAGCAGGTCTTGTAGTATATTCACCCACAATTAAACCTTCATTTGGAATTTCGAAATTGTAATCAAAGTAAGCTATGGAACTTGTTCCTGTATATCTGTATTTCCAACCTTCCTCAGAATCATAGTCGATTATCTCAAAATCATCTCTGAGAATAATGTCATCACCAGGATAATATAGAAGCTCAATATATGTCAATGGAGGCGTGAAGTCTAAATTATCCCATCTTCTAATATAATACTCTCCATTGGTTTCAAGGCCAGTTATCATTACCACATCATACATGTGATATATAAATTTTCCTCCAGGATAACAACCTACTGGAACATCGACATTTGGGATTATAACATCTAAAGCAAAAAGACCTTTAGGTAATAGAACTAGTAAGAGAAGAAAAACTCCTTTCATATCTTAAATGTTAAGATTTATAATTCCCTATTTGAACTTGAATTAAATATTTTTGGCATATTTATTTATAAATAAACAAGTTATAAATAGTTGAAAAATAAATATTCAAAC
>JAGVVH010000385.1 GCA_019135895.1 Bacteroidota bacterium
TTCTCTAAAATTTCGTAATTTTGCGATTGTGTAAAATTCATTGTTTGTGTTTTTTTATTTTGCTTTACAAAAATATTAAACTTTGAGTTTTACACACTTTTTGGGATAGTATCTTATAGTGAGAAATCCGAGTTCAATTTATTGTTTTATCGTTTTTTTATTTTTTAATGAAATATAACTATTTTACATTGTGTATATTATGACTATAAGGTATAATATTTTACTATTGATTTGGGCTTTCCGGCTCGCTACACCCAAATTGCCACAGGAGAAATCCCCGATACTAAATTACAAATCCCCGACTATTCAGGACTAAATCTCGGTATCCAAATTACATTCTTAAGCATTCAGAACGAAATCTTAAGTACAGAGATTGAAATATTATCTATTTGGTCAATGCCTTAGTAAGTGTCCATATTATTTTATTGATATATTATTTTTCGTATTATTGCAAAAAAAAATCTATTTTTGAAATGTTGTTTTTATTAATCAGGTTGTATTTTAATTATTAATCATTATTATGAATTACAAGGAATTTTTCAAAAAATTAATTCGTTTTATTAAACAAGATAAAGTAATTTTTGGTATTGTTGCTATAACTTTATTAGTTATAATTTGCATAGCCAGTTTGGATTCAGGGATTTCTGGTGATGAACCACAATATCAGTATCCTCAATCTGTTAATCTCTATAATTATTATGCTTCCTTAGGAAAAGATACATCGTGTTTGAGTTTTTTTAATCTGAAATACTATGGTTGCTCATTTGACCTCATTTCCTATGCTTTTATTAAATGGTTTCATATAGACAATCATTTTGAAGCACGTCATTTTATGAATGCAATTACAGGATGGGGGGGCGTTTTGTTTACAGGTCTTCTTGCCGCACTTTTGATAGGTTGGAAATTTGGAATTTTAGCTATGCTACTGCTTTTTATAAATCCCAGATTCTTAGGCGATTCTTTCAGCAATTGTAAGGACATTCCCTTTGCTATGACTTATATAATGGCACTTCTGGCAATTGCAATTTTGGTTAATTACTTGCCGAAGATTAATAAAAAAACACTCTTATTTGTTGCTGTCAGTATTGCAGCAGCAATTAGTGTCAGGGTCGGAGGATTGATTCTTATAGCAGAATTGTTTATGTTTGTTGCTGTTTTTTATATTGTTAAAAACGGATTTAAATCAGTATTTTCCCAAAAGGGATTTAAAGATGTTTATCAAATTGGATTCAAATTGATATTAACTTCAATTATTGGCTATTTACTAGGTACTATTTTATGGCCATATGCTCTTCAGAATCCGATAATGAATCCTATCCGTGCATTGTCACTTATGACTAATTTCGATATTGCAATTCGACAAATATTTGAAGGAATTATGCTTTGGTCTGATAGGGTTCCTTGGTATTATGAACTAAAATGGTTATATATATCAATGCCTCTTTTTATTGTCCCAGGATTAATTTTTTCTTTTTGGGGGTTTAAAAATATGAAAAATGGAGGGTTTTGGGCATTCTTTTTGTGGTTTAATATTATTTTCCCTATTTTTTGGATTGCCTATAAAAATTCCAATGTATATGGCGGATTAAGACATATTATTTTCATATTACCTTCTTTGACTGTTGTCGTTACTATTGGATATAAGTATCTTTTTTCATTGTTGAAAACAAATTTACATAAAGCCTTGGCTGTTATTGTGCTTGTTTTGATGAGTCTTCCTACGATTATTTTTATGATTAATAATCATCCTTATGAATATGTGTTTTTTAATAAATTGTCAGGTAGTATAAATAAAGCATATGGGAACTATGAGATGGATTATTATTACAATTCTACTCGTAAAGCATCGGAATGGATTCTGGCAAATGCAAAAAAAAGTGGGATGGAAACCGGCAAGAAAATAAAAGTTGCATCTTGGCATCCAAGCTCAGTCGAATATTATTTCCGCAAAGATACTGCCGACTTTCAGGTGGTATTCTCCCGTTGGTATGAAAGGGGAAACAACGATTGGGATTATGCCATTTTCACTATTACCGGAATTATGCCGGAACAAATTAAAGGCAACCATTTCCCTCCGGCTAATACCGTTCATACTATTAATGTTGATGGGAAACCAATCTGCATTATCCTGAAACGTACCGATAAATCTGATCTCGAAGGATTCAAGTTGAAAGAAGCAAAACAGACTTCGGCAGCAATGCCCTACTTTAAAAAAGCTTTGCAGGTTGACCCTTATAACGAAGCAGTCCTAATGAATTTGACGGAATGTTATTTCCAACTCGGATTTACGGATAGTGCCAAAACCCTTATTGATCATTCATTGGAATTTCTTCCGACTTATGAGCCGGCAAACTATTTCAATGCGCATTATTATATTTCCAAAGGTAATGCAGATGAAGCACTAAAATGCTGCAAGAAAATAATTAAGGACAATTTTAAATTTAAGGCGGCTTACTATTTGGCATGCAATATTTATCTTGGTCAAAGGGACTTAAATTCCGCCGAAAAGATGCTCGGGAAACTAATCAATATTGACCAGCTTGACAATCAGGGAGTGCAAATGCTGATACAGATATATATGGCCCAAGGATTGAATGAACAGGGAGCCTATAAAAAATTATATAAGAAAATGGCCAAAAGCCTTGACAAAAGAGGAAAAGAAAAAGAGGCAGCAGACTTTTGGGATATGTATCATAAGTTGTAACTGAACGATATATTTTCCTTTACATCAACATATTCATTACTACCCTGTAGGCAACAAAGCCTGAAAAAGCTACAAATATAATCCCCCAAAAGAAAGCAGGTAGGTGAGTGATCTGTTTAAGATTGGTGGCATCACCGGCCTTTTGCGGCTGAAAAATAGAGAGATACAACAACTCTAATGACGAATATAGTGATTCTGTCAAGATGCAGGCTGCATAAAACAAGGCGGCGATATGAATATATTGTTCATTATGGTAATATATTAACCAAAAATTAAGTCCGCTGAAGAGTAACACCCAAATGACTCCATAAAGATTGCGAATCCAGAAAATCATCATGATAATAAAGAGGAGGGAAAGTCCGATAATAAGATGTTTTTCATAATTGACAGATATGAGATAAAAGCAAAAATAGGCAATGGTTGCTGCAAACGGATATCCTGCAATGGCAACCAAAAAGGAGCCAAATTTGCTTTGGCACTGAGTTGTAGTAGTACCCGAACTGTCTTTCAATAATTCTATTCGGTGCACTTTCCCTTGTAAAATCAACGCAATAATGGCATGCCCAAATTCGTGCAATGCCGTGTTTATGATATTGAAAAATTTACCAATAACAGGAATTCTGGGTAGTATAAATGCCAGTAAAAAAAAATAATATATTAGTGGAATATTGAATAAAGCCGGCGTGTTCATACTTTTTATCCTATAGTTTTAAAAAGATTTCTTCTAAAAGAATGCAAATATAGAACTTTTTAATTCTAATTTCCCGATGGGCAATTATCAATAATAATTTTTATATATTTGCACCATCAAAATTAACGGGTGTTTTATTGATTTAAATTACTAAATAATAGATAGATACTGTGAAATTAAAAGTTGTTTTTTCTGGTTTTTTGTTTTGTTTATTTTCTTTCATGCCTTTTATCTTTGTTAATGGGCAGGAGAATAAAGATATTCGTATTAATGAAGTGCTGATTAATTCTTTGGATTCTAATCAAAAAACAATTCATGGAGGTTGGATTGAACTATACAATGGTGGCGATTCAGCCGTAAATATTGCGGGATGTTTTTTTACAAATGACATAAACAATCCTACAAAATATGCAATTCCTGATTCCGGAAAAGAAATGCTGCTGGACGGTCATTCTTATGTGGTTTTCTATGCTTTAGATAAAACATTAATTGACTCATCCAAACTTTCATTTTCTTTGGATGATTCAACGATTTTACACAACCGAAAAGGTTTTATTGCTCTTTTTGATACAAACGGAACCACTTTGATTAGCAGTGTAACTTATAATATTGATGGATCTGAGCCGGGTGTTAGTTATGGAGTTGATGAAAATGTTGCAAGTGATACCTTGTCATGGATAACCTTAACTACTCCAACTCCAGGATCTAAAAATATGGCTGTAGTGGCAAAGAAAGAAGAGTCAGGCAGCGGTATGCTGATTGCCCTGATAGTATTGGGTGTAATATTTGCTCTATTCTTTATTAGCAGATGGTCTAAAAAATCAAAGTCAAAAAAGGATGGTTCTGATTCTGATGATAATAAAGAAGTGGCTAATAATGCAACTGCCTCTGTTGTTTCAGAACCTTCAACCGGGGATGAGGTTATTCAGGATGAAATTGTTGCAGCTATTGCGATGGCATTGCATCTCTACAATCAGGATTCTACCAGACATGAAACGGAACAAACGGGATTCAGGTTGGATCAAAACCATGTTAAAAATGCTCCATGGGCAAATAAAATGTTTACTTTAAGAAAATTACCAATAATAAAATAATTATTCAAAAGCATGAAAGAGTATAAAATCAGTGTAAATGGGCACAGTTACAATGTAGTTGTAGAAGAATCTAATAACGGAACAGATTTTGCTGTTAATCCTGTAGCGCAGCCTACAGAAAAAAAACAGGCTACTCCTCCTGTTCAGCCTAAGGCTACTATTTCAGAACCGGTTGCAGCTCCTGCACCCAAGGCAACTTCAACTCCAGCGACAAGCGATAAGGATTTTGCTGTTAAATCACCACTACCGGGTATTCTTTTCGACATATTAGTTCGCGAAGGGGATCATGTTAAAGTGGGGCAGAAATTAGCAATAATTGAAGCCATGAAAATGGAAAACGACCTTGTTTCCGAAAAAGAAGGAGTGGTTAAAATGGTTAAAGCAACCAAAGGAGACAGTGTTGTTGAAGGTGATATTTTAATGATTATCGGATAATCTTTTACCTGATTAGAGAATATTTTCTCTGTTTTACTTATATATATATTGTGTTTAATAATATGATATTGATTTTTTGAAACGGGATTACATATTCTCTTAAACAAAAGAAAAAACAGATTTAGCAAAAATAAAAACAATTTAATATGGCAATGCAAGATAAAATCAACGAATTGTTGGAACTCAGAGCAAAGGCAAGGCTTGGGGGTGGAGAAAAGCGAATCGAAAAACAACATGCTCAAGGGAAAATGACTGCAAGAGAACGTATCAATCTTCTATTGGATGAAGGTAGTTTTGAAGAATTTGACATGTTCGTTACCCATCGTTGTTCAAACTTTGGAATGGAGAAAGAAACTTATATGTCTGACGGTGTTGTTACAGGTAATGGTACTGTTGACGGTCGTTTAGTCTATGTATTTGCGCAAGATTTTACAACTTTCGGCGGTTCTTTGTCGGAAACTCATGCTGCAAAAATTTGCAAAGTATTGGATCAGGCAATGAAAATGGGCGCCCCCGTTATCGGAATTAATGACTCCGGCGGAGCCAGAATCCAAGAAGGAGTTAACAGCTTGGGCGGTTATGCTGAGATTTTTCAGCGTAATATTTTAGCTTCAGGTGTTATTCCGCAGATTTCTGCAATTTTCGGACCTTGTGCAGGAGGTGCCGTTTATTCACCTGCATTGACAGACTTTGTCATGATGGTGAAAAATACAAGTTATATGTTCCTGACCGGGCCTAAAGTTGTGAAGACTGTTACCGGTGAGGATGTTACAACTGAGAATCTCGGTGGAGCAAGTATTCATTCAAGCCGCTCCGGTGTTGCTCAATTTGTTGCTGAAAATGAAGAAGAAGGGCTTGCCATGATTAGACTCTTATTGAGTTATCTCCCTTCCAATAATATGGAAACAGCTCCCGAAAAAGAGTGTACCGACCCAATTGAGAGAGTTGACGATTCTTTGAATGATATTATTCCTGATAATCCAAACAAACCATACGATGTAAAGAATATTATTACCAAAATAGTTGATAATGGAGAATTTCTTGAAGTGGCTCCTTTATATGCTAAAAATATTGTAGTTGGATTTGCCAGAATGGGAGGAATTTCCGTAGGTGTTGTTGCCAGCCAGCCTGCTTTTCTTGCCGGCGTTTTGGATATCAATGCATCCCGTAAAGGTGCACGTTTTGTTCGTTTCTGCGATGCTTTCAATATTCCTTTGGTTACTTTGGTTGATGTTCCCGGATTCCTTCCCGGAACAGGACAAGAGTATGGTGGTATTATTGTTCATGGGGCAAAATTATTGTATGCTTATGGAGAATCTACCGTTCCTAAAGTTACCGTTACTCTCAGGAAATCATACGGCGGATCACATATCGTGATGAGTTGTAAACAATTGCGTGGAGATATTAACTATGCTTGGCCATCAGCAGAAATTGCCGTTATGGGTGCTGAAGGTGCCGTTGAAGTATTGTATTCTAAAGAAATTAAAGCAGAATCAGATCCTGAAAAGCAGAAAGAGGCTTATGCAGCTAAGAAAAATGAATATAACGATTTGTTCTGCAATCCTTATAATGCAGCCCGTTACGGATATATTGACGATGTAATCGAACCCAGAAACACTCGTTATCGTATTATTCGTGCGCTGAAATCTATCCAAAATAAACGATTGGAAAATCCGCCCAAAAAGCATGATAACCTTCCTTTGTAATATATTCTTTTATAATATAATTTAATCATTAACTTAATTATGACAATTACCCTTTATTGGCTAATTTTTATTGCCATCTTCTTAATTGTATTTTTTGTTGACCTGTATGTTACAGATCATAGAAAAGGTGCTTTAACAGTTAAAACCGCCCTTAAATGGACCGGTCTTTGGATTAGCATTGCCATGCTTTTTGCAGTCTCTCTTTACTTTTTCTTCCCTCAAAATCCTGACTCTGAAGCGAAGACGTCATCTGTTATGATGATAAAATTTATAGCCGGTTATCTTACCGAATATTCTCTTTCCATTGACAATCTGTTTGTATTCATCATGATTTTTTCACTTATGGGAGTAAGTGAAAATAATCAACCCCGACTGCTTAAACTTGGGATTTTAATTTCAATTGTATTGAGAATCTTGTTTATTGTTGCCGGAATGGGGCTCGTTCAACAGTTTGAATGGATCATTTATGTTTTTGGTGCCATTCTGCTTTATACTGCCTATAAGATGGCTTTCTCGGGTGGTGATGATAATGTTAACCCGACTTCAAATATACTATACAAAGGAGCTTCCAAACTATTTCCTATTGACCCCGATCACAATTCTTCTCATTTTATTCACAAGATTAACGGAAAATGGCATATCACCAATATATTGTTGGTTTTATTAGTTATTGGTTCAACCGATGTTTTATTTGCTGTTGATTCAATACCTGCCATTATTGGAGTTATTGATGAAGGTGCTGTCAATATATTAACTCATGAAGAAGAGAATTTCCTGGCCATTACTTCTAATGTCTTTGCAGTAATGGGGTTAATTTCACTGTTTTTTGCCCTTAAAGGTATTATGGGAATGTTCCGTTATTTGAAAGCCGGTGTTAGCTTTATACTTTTCTTTATTGGAGCTAAAATGTTATTAGGTGCTATTCCTGCTGTAGGTGAATTTTTCTCTGCTCATTCATGGGTTTCTTTGGCTGTTATTGTGGGAACATTGACTTTGTCGGTTTTGTTATCAATAGTGATTTCTGAGGACAAAGAAATTAAAAATCTTAAGGAAGAAAACGAACAGTTGAAGTCCAAAAAGTTTCTCAGAAGAAAAAATAAAGAACAATAATTCTATAAACAATATAATAAATAAAATTAATAATGAATTTAAACGATCTCTTACCTGTTTTGTATCAAATCACCTGGCAGCATTTAGTGATGATTGCTGTCGGTCTGACATTGATTTATTTGGCAATTGCCAAAGAATATGAACCAAATTTACTATTACCAATGGGATTTGGTGCCTTATTGGTTAATCTTCCGTTGACCTCTGCCCTTACTCAAATTGATCCTGTTACCGGCAAAGCTTTAGAGGGTGCTTTAACTGTATTCTATGAAGCTGGAATTGCCAATGAGGTGTTTCCTTTATTGATTTTTATTGCCATTGGAGCAATGATTGATTTCTCTCCACTCTTTAAGAGCCCCTACTTATTATTCTTTGGTGCTGCTGCACAGTTCGGGATTTTCTTTACTATGATTGCTGCCACCTTGATGGGATTTGACCTCAAAGAAGCTGCTTCCATTGGAATTATTGGTGCTGCTGATGGTCCGACTTCTATTTTTGTATCTTCTCGTTTTGCCCCTGAGTTATTGGGACCCATTTCGGTTGCGGCCTATTCTTATATGGCTTTAGTTCCCATTATTCAGCCTCCGGTTATTAGAGCGTTAACATCAAGAAAAGAACGTCTTATAAGGATGGAATCTCATTCCAAATCAATTTCTAAAACTGCTTTAATATTATTCCCAATTATTGTAACTCTTTTTGCGGGTATCATTGCACCTTCTTCTTTAGCTTTGATTGGCTTTTTGATGTTTGGTAACTTAATCAGAGAATGTGGTGTTTTGAATAAATTGTCTCTTGCTGCACAAAACGAATTGTCCAGTCTTGTTACTATTCTTTTGGGGATCAGTATTGCAAGTACTATGACAGCCGAAAGATTTGTACAAGTCGATACCTTAATGATTATAGGATTAGGTCTTGTAGCCTTTATTTTTGATACTTTTGGCGGCGTTATGTTTGCAAAACTTCTTAATGTGTTTTTACCTGCCAATAGAAAAATTAACCCCATGGTTGGAGCATGCGGAATTTCTGCATTTCCTATGTCTGCAAGAGTTATTCATGGAATGGGACAGAAAGAAGATCCACAAAACTTCTTGCTTATGCATGCAGTTAGTGCCAATGTAGGTGGACAGATTGGTTCTGTTGTTGCCGGCGGACTTATTTTATCTTTAGTTCCCTTATTTTTATAATTTAAATTAGATTTATCATGCATACAGATATTTTGATTGAGGCTCTTAAAGTTACAGGATTTGGAATGTTAGGTATTTTTGCCTTTATGGTGATTTTTTATTTTGCCATAAAAGCTATTGACAGAATATTTCCATCTAGCAAAAAATAGACTTTTTTCTTATCCCCCGGATACTTTTTCTTAGGTGTCTTCCGGTAGATGAATCAAAGTGATTGAAATTTGCAAATTATAAAGCGAATTTTAATCACTTTTTTTTATAAGTATTCATCAATATTATAAATGTACATTTTCTGTACAGTCAATTTACTGTGAAAATACTATGCTTAATAATAGAGAATAGTAATGAAAGAGATAGGAGAATTCATTTAACAATTGAAGGGAATCCACATAATAATACTTATTGGTAATGTGTACCTATTTGTTTATCAAACTTCTATTTAGAAAATAATATGAGTTAAATATTAGTCAAATATATTTTTTTTCCTAAAATTTATTTTTTTTCATTGAAAGTGTATATTCATATTAATTATTTTTTATTTTTGCCGTTAAATAGTTTAAAAATGACACATAAAATTTCTGACGGAAAAGCACTTGTAGATTTGTACAACAATTCTAATATTGAATACATAACCTTATTGCCTTCTAATCAATTTTCATGGACAGAAACGGCAATCAGGTTAAAATTTATTAGAGTGTCCAATAATCTTTCTCAGGCTCAATTTGCTGAAAGCCTTGGGGTTTTTAGAAATGTAATCTTAAATATTGAAAGCGGAAAAAGAAAATTATCCGTTGATATTTTGATTAAGTTAGTTGAAGTATATTCTATTGATGTCCATTGGCTTCTCTTTGGAGAAAAGCTTTGCAGATAAAATAAGAGTAGATTTAGTTAAGTTGAATATCTTTCATCAATTTAGAAACTAAAGCTTCTTGTTTTGATTTGTCTGCAAGTTCATCAACAAGAATTTTTTCAGCAATTTCAATAGACATATTAGCAATTTCATTCTTAATGTCTGTCATTGCTTTTATCTTTTCATAATGAATTGCATTTTTTGCGGATTCGATAATCTCGTTAGCTTCTGAAGTTGCTTTACATTTGGCATCTTCATACATCTGATCTCTGAGTTTGCGGGCATCAGACAAAATAATGTCTCTTTCTTCTTTAGCCTGAATAAGGAGTTGGTTATGTTCGGCTTTGAGATTTTGCATTTCCTGTCTGACATTCTCGGCTTCAGATAGTTGTTCTATAATAAAATTATTTCTTTTAGTAATGGAGCTGATAATGATCGGCCATACAAATTTAGCAAGGACAAAGAAAAGGATTCCAAAGCCAATCAACATCCAAAAAAGGAGACCAAAAGAGGGAGTTATTAAGTTCATAGTATATTTTTATTTTGAATAGTTATTTTAAAAACAATATAAATTGAAAGGAATAAAACCATTACAATAAAAACAATGTCTTTCCACCAACCGTGGAAAGACATTGAGATTGTTTTATGCCACAGCGATAAGTAGGCATACAACGATTGCAAACAAAGCAACACCTTCGATAAAGGCTGCTGTCAGGATCATGTTGGTGGTAATGTTTCCGGAAGCTTCGGGTTGACGGGCAACAGATTCAACTGCTCCTTTTCCGATATTTCCGATTCCAATACCAGCTCCGATAGCTGCGATACCTGCTCCGATACCTGCTCCCATTTTACCAATGGTTGCCAATTCTCCGGCTGCTTCTAATAATGTTAATGCTGTCATAATGATAATATTTGAAAGTTAAAAAAAGTTTTTGTCTTATTGATTATCTGTAAGGTCATAAGCGGTACTGATGCTCTTATTGTCAATTTTGTGTTCTTGATGATTTTCGCGAGCCATGCCAATATACATGGCTGATAAGAGAGTGAAAACAAAGGCCTGAACGAAAGCCACAATAAGTTCAAGCAATCCCATAAAAATATAAAAGAATATGGAAACTATTGAAACCCCATAGCCTATCGCAGGAGCCATTTCTCCGAAAATAAATATAAGGCTTATAAATCCAATGACAATGATGTGTCCTCCTGATATATTGGCGAAGAGACGAATCATCAATACAAATGGTTTTGTGAAAACGCCTACTAATTCTACAATCGGCATGATGGGAAGAGGAAATTTTAGCCACCAGGGAACTCCCGGAGTGTTGATGATATGAGCCCAATAACTTTTTCCGGAGGAGAATGTTGTTATTAAAAAAGTAATGATTGCCAGAAATGCGGTAACGGCAATATTCCCTGTGAGATTAGCGCCGCCCGGAAAGATGGGAATTAATCCCATTACGTTATTTAAAAAGATAAAAAAGAAGAGAGTTAGTAAATAGGGGCAATATTTAAGATAATGCTTTTCTCCAATGGATGGTTTTACAATTTCATCAGTAACGAAAACAATAAGCATCTCCATAACCGACTGAAGTCCTTTGGGGGCCTTGTTTGGGCGTGCTTTATACTGTTTGGCAACATAAAAGAAGAGAATCGATATCAGCAGAACTGAGATTAACAGGGCACAGACATTTTTAGTAATGGAGATATCAATAAGTTTGGCATCAGTATCAATACAAGGAACCAACTCTTCAGAAATTTCACCTGTGTAATTACTATATTCTCCTCCAAGTTTAATAATTTTATTTTTGGTATTTTCCGTAAAACCTAAGGCATATCCTTTATAGGCTTCACTTCCGTGATGGAATTTACTTGACATGAAGGCAACAGGTTTTCCTTCATCAAAAAGAATGACGGGCAAAGGAATGGCAATCTCTTTTTCGCCAATTGTAGTGATGTGCCAGCCATAGCTGTCAAGAATATGTTCAATAATAAAACTTCCGGGTTCAAATTTTTCGCTTTTCTCTTCAGATGAAAAAAGAGTTGTAGAAGAAAATAATGCTAAAACCAGTATTGATAGTATCCTAAATATATTTCTGTTGAGATTATAAGTCATTTTAATTTAATATTTTAACTTTAAAAAACATTTGATTTTCTCCCATTTTTTTAAGGCCGATAAATATACAATTTTTTTTTTGGATTTTTATTTTAGATTGATTTTCTCTAATTTTCTTGCAGCTATAATACTGCATCCGTAGAGAGCTGCTGTTTCAGTTCTAAGACGCTTTGGTCCCAGCTTGACCTCAAGGAAATCATATTTAAGTGATTTTGTGACTTCATTGGAGCTGAAATCACCTTCCGGCCCAATCATAAGGATAATATTATCGGAAGTGATATCGGCTGTGGCAAGTTCCTCGGCTCCGTCTTCTGCAAAGCAGCAGGCAATATATTTATTTCCCTTTTGATGACCATATTGTTGTAAGAAATTGTCGAATGAAATCACTTCAAGAGAAGGAATATTGGTGGTAAAGGATTGTTTCATGGCAGCGATGGCGATTCGTTCGATTCGAGTTAAATCCATTTTAGTTCGCTCGGAGTGGTCGCAAATGATAAAGCTAATCTTTTCAATGCCAATCTCAACAGCCTTTTCTGTCAACCATTCCATCCTATCGTGATTTTTGGTCGGGGCAATGGCTAAATGAAAAGTAAAAGATCTTTTGCTCGTGTCAGCTCTTTTATTGACAATATGAACAAAACAATTGCTTTTATCGTATCCGATGACAGAGGCTTCGGCAATCATTCCTTTTCCGTCTGTGAGCAAAAGCGAGTCCCCAACAACATGATGCATCACTTTAATGCAATGTCTAGATTCTTCAGGACTCAAGGCATAAGTATCAGATTCTAAAAGAGGACAATAATATAATTCCATACTGACTTTTTTATTCGGTTTTTTCACTTAGTTCGAGCCAACGCATTGATTTTGTATCAATTTCATCAATTACAATTTTATAACGAACGCCCCATTCTGTCAATTCTTTTACGTTCCCCTCTCCACTGTTCATCTTTTCTTCTAAATAGATTTTTTCTTCTTCCAGGTTATTGATAGAGGTTTCCAAAGTGTCAAGTTCTTTTTTTTCGCTATAAGTGAGTTTATTGTTGGTTGTTTTTTTCAATTGCTTTGTTTCGGATGCCTTATTCTTATTTAGTAGCCGTTTTTGAATATTGAGTTGTTTATTCTTTTCAATCCTATATTCTGTATAGTTGCCATAGTGGTCTTTAATCTTTCCATTTCCTTCAAAAATAAAAATATGGTCAACCAGCTTATCCATAAACCATCGGTCATGAGATACAATCAGCAGACACCCCTTAAAATTGTTTAGAAAATCTTCCAGCAAATTGAGGGTGTCAATATCAAAATCGTTTGTAGGTTCATCTAGAATCAGAAAATTTGGATTTTTAAGCAGTGTAATCAGGAGGTGTAACTTTCTTTTCTCTCCGCCGCTCAACTCTTCGTAATAAGTATATTGTTGTTCAAATTTGAATCCAAAATGATTCAGAAATTGCGAAGCACTGATATAATTCCCATTATCAATTCGTATCATCTCAGCATGTTCTTTCACAAGATCGAGAATTCTTTTATTTCCGGTCACAGAGAGTCCATCCTGAGCAAAATAGCCAAATTGGATAGTCTGTCCGGGAGTGATTTTGCCGCCATCAGGTTTTAATTCCTCCATTATCAGCTTCAGGAGGGTACTTTTGCCGGTCCCGTTTTTACCGAGAATGCCGCATTTTTCGCCTTTCTTGAAAATGTAGGAAAAGTCCTTTAACAAAACATTGTTCCCATAAGAGAAATCCAAGTTGTTAATTTCGAGAATTTTGTTGCCGAGTCTTTCGCTTCTTACTTTAAAACTTTCTTGTTTGGGAGAACTTTTTTTATCGATTTTTTCTTTCAGATTTTCAAAAGAGTCGATTCTTGCTTTTGCTTTAGTTGTACGTGCTTGGGGAGAGGTGTGAACCCATTCGAGCTCCTTTCTGAAAAGTTGCCTGAGTTTGTCATTTTCGGCAGCTTCATTAAGTAGGCGTTCAGATTTCTTTTCTACAAAGTAATCATATTTCCCCTTGTAGTGATAAAGTTGCCCGTTGTCAATTTCGAGGATGTCATTACAAACCTTGTCAAGAAAATAGCGGTCATGAGTGACCATAAGAAGGGTAGTATTGGCATTGGATAGATAGTCCTCCAACCATTCAATCATATCAATATCCAAATGATTAGTCGGTTCATCCAGAATCAGCAGGTCAGTTTCGGAAATGAGCGTTTTTGCCAAAGCTGTTTTTTTGCGTTGTCCTCCTGAAAGTTCGCTGATATTCTGAAAGATATCGTCAATGCCAAATTTTGAAAGTATCTCTTTGGCACGGCTTTCAAAATCCCAGGCTTGCACTCTTTCCATCTCTTCGATGGCCTTGTCCATTCGTTCATGGTGCAGGGGGGACTCCTCCTTTTGCAGGAGTGCAAGGGCTGTCTCATATTCCTTGATGGCTTTAATAGCGGGCGTTTGTGCATCAAAAATTAAGTCCATCACAGAAGAGTTCTCCGTGAAATTTTCCACTTGGGGAAGATACGAAACCGTGATACCGTTTCTGATAACTACCTGTCCATTATCAGGATAATCCTGCCCGGCAATGATATTGAGCAGGGTGCTCTTACCGGTTCCGTTACGGGCAATCAAGGCACTCTTTTGTCCCTTTTCTATCCCAAAAGTAATCTGATCAAAGAGTAATTTTTCTCCAAAAGATTTTGTCAGCTTTTCAACGGTTAAATAGTTCATACAAGCTCCCTGATCATTTTTAATTGGTAAATAACGGAAATAGTAATTATAAAAAGTTATTTTGTGAGGTTAAATATCTTATTTTCAATATTATGAGACTCAAGAATCTCTTTTACTCTCACTTCATTGGTGTCCGTAATAAAAACTTGGCCAAAATGTTTTTGTCCCACCAAATCAAGAAGATGTGAAGTCCTTTTTTTATCAAGTTTGTCAAAGATATCATCTAATAGCAAAATGGGTTTAATCCCTTTTCTTGCATGGATATAGTCAAATTGCGAGAGTTTTAATGCAAGGGCAAAAGATTTTTGTTGTCCTTGGGAGCCAAACCTCTTCACAGATTTATCATTAATTTGGAAAATATAATCGTCTTTATGAATTCCGAAATTGGTATATCCTGATTTGCGGTCTGCCAATTCGTTGATTTCGAATCCTTTTTCCATGGAATTTTGCATAAGTCCTGATTCATAACAGATGTCAACAATTTCCTTATTCCCTGAAAGAGATTTGTAATGTTCCTGAAAGATAGGTCTGATACTGTCAATAAAATCTTTTCTTTTACCAAAGATATAATATCCCGGGGTGAGCAATTGCTCATCAAAAATGGAGAGAAGTGAGGGTTCGAAATTATGATTTTCAATAAAATTTTTGAGGAGGTTATTTCTTTGATTGATAATTTTCTGATAAGAAATGAGATGATGCAGATAATCTTTGTCAAATTGGGAGATGATCATGTCAAAAAACTTGCGGCGAGTCTCACTCCCTTCATTGATGATATCATGGTCGTAAGG
Organism: Bacteroidota bacterium; assembly: GCA_019135895.1. GTDB lineage: Bacteria > Bacteroidota > Bacteroidia > Bacteroidales > WCHB1-69 > JAGVVH01. Next base: position 15,380 of record JAGVVH010000385.1, read on the forward strand.
AGAGACCATCACCAGGGGAAATAGCCCTATATGGTCGCTCAAATGGGAGTATTCTTTTTGGTTGGCTTTCATTATTTTTCTCCCGGGGCTTTTAATGGCACAACTCACTTTAGTACTGTTCCCCAAGTCAAAACTGACAAATTCTCCGTGAATAGCAAAAAAGTCACACTCAAATTTAATGGAAAAGCTATCCTGTGGAGTAAAGAAACTTTTACAGAAGGAGAGGTAATGGATGGCATCCAAAAGGTTAGTCTTGCCGCAACCGTTTTCACCGACTATTCCGTTTACTTTTTCGCTAAAGAGAAATTCAGCTTCAGAGTAATTTTTGAAATTGGAAAGTTTAATATTCTTAAGGAACATCGTTCTTCAAATAGGATGTGCAAAGGTACTATTTTTTGATAAAATAATGAAATTCGAGTGAAAAGAAAACCCCGATTATACTAATCAAAAAATCTATAATCAGGTAGAGATAAAAAAAATCAAAAATACTATCGGAAGAGGTTGCGTGCAGGAACTACCTGAACTTTGTCATCACGGGTAATCGCAATAAGGCTGTTAGATTTAATTTTGTTATTTAACATGCATTTTGACGAAGCGGACAACCCTTTAAGAATTGCAACTCTCACTTTTTGAATTTCTTTTTCGTACATAACTGTTACGTATTTGGTTATAGATTTGTTCATTATAAATTTCAGGCTCTTTGTTTTTTACTTTAGCCATAATGAGTTTTGGTGAGTTGTCTGAGTTGTCAAACAACATGACATTGTCGCAAATAGGAAGAAAAATTTCGAAGAAATTGTTGAGCCCTTTGTAATAGCGCCTGGTAATAACCTGTTCGGAGATATTGTGTCCACCTTCTTCAACACGAAGTTTTACCCGTTGTTTTGCCAATTCAGTACTACTAAGCCAAAAGTAGATTAAACTGACCACATATCCGTTTTCTTGTGCGTAGGCAATCTTGTTTTTATAAGTAAGTGCAGAGAGGGTGGTTTCAACGGCAAAAGTTTCACCTTTTTCAATTAGAGAATTAATGCGGAGCGACAGAATTTTTCCGGCTTCGTAAGTAACTGTCTCAGGTTGAAAGGGGGATAGCCCTTTGGCAATTTCATCGGCATTCACAAATTCTTTACACTGAAGAATATCCGGCAGTATATAATATGCAGCGGTTGTTTTACCGGCGCCGTTACATCCTGATAGTAGATACATATTTTTCATTCATAAAAAACAGTGGACAAAAATACAATTTATTTTTATAAATCATAATAAATGTTAATAGAATTTGGTTTTTATGCCTAATTTTCTGATTTAAAGAGTGAAAAAATATTATTTTATGAACAATGATGCTAAAAAATTTAGATTTATTCACATTTTGTCAATTAATGAATGAGAGAAATTCCTATTCCGGAAAAAAGCATTGACAAACAGATGCTGTATGCAAAAAATGAAAATGCGAATTGAGATTGGTTCAAAAAGTCAAATTACTTTACTTGAATTTTGTCTTTTTCAAAATTATAGAGACTGATGCCGAAGTCTGAGATTCCTTTTACATTATCATTACGCATAGCTTGGCGAACAGTAAATTTATAAATGCCTTTCTGGTCAAATCGGACTTTGGGTTTAAAAAGGAAGCGATTTTCCTTAATACGTCCGGCTCCTTTTCCGGTCCATTTTCCATAAGGGTCGCAGAGAATACACCCTAAGGTATCCTGTCCTATGTAACCATTTGGAAATTCCGAAGTGAGAAACAGATAAAAATATTGTGTCTCAAAATCAACCGTGTTCCTGATATTAATGTAAATGTTATAAAACTGCAGAGAATCGGTAATTTCAATTTCATAATGTAAAAGCGAATCCACATTCCACACTTCGTTGTCAATATGATCAATCTTTTCATAAAAGACTTTTCCATTACAAGAGGTAAAGAAAAATGCAGTAGCCACAAATAAAAGAACAGTAAACAGCTTTATTTTCATCGTGCTGAAATTATTTATCTTCAATATTTTTAAGTTCATCCAGGCTGAAATTAACTCCTTCTTCCACTTTTTTCTGGTTAACAATGGCGAACTCCTCTAAAGTTTCAGGGAATTTTCCGGCATTGTTCATGGCAATAATATCATTGACTTTATTGAGGGGAATGGCAAAAATGGTGGAGTTATCGTTGGCATAAGAGTACCACACGATTTTTTTAAAAATATCAATTTTATTATAGAACCCTTTTCCTTTTTTAGTTTTGAGGTGAATATTGGGTTGGGGAAATTCTTTAAGTTCTTCAAGATAAGTAGATTGTTCGAAATTGAGGCAGCATTTAAGTTTACCGCACATTCCGGCAAGTTTTTGAGGATTGAGAGAAAGTTGCTGAGTGCGGGCAGTAATGGTTGATACTGATTGAAAATTACTCAACCAGGAAGAGCAGCAGAGTTCACGTCCACAAGTCCCAAGTCCACCCAAACGGGCAGCCTCCTGACGAACGCCAATCTGACGCATTTCTATTCTTATGCGAAACTGATCTGCCAGAATTTTTATCAATTCCCTGAAGTCAACTCTTTCCTCAGCCGAGTAATAAAAAACGGCTTTAGTCCCATCACCTTGATATTCAACATCATTTACTTTCATTTTTAGCTCCAGATCCCAGGCAGTATACCTTGAAGAGAGCATTGTGGTATGTTCCAGATTTACGGTTGAAATCCATTTTTCAACATCGGGAACACGGGCAGTTCGATAGATTTTTTTTGTAATATCCTCAGGTCTCAGATGTCTGTTCTTAAGTTGATTCTTTACATTAACCCCTACCATAGAAATAATGCCGATATCATGACCGGGTGTGGCTTCGACTGCCACGATATCGCCAACTTTATAAACACCTGTTTCAGGCAATAGAAAGAAATCTTTATGGCTGTTCTTAAAGCGGACTTCGGCAATCGGAAATTCAAGGTATTCAATGCAGATGTCCATCATGGACATCCAGTCATAGGTGGCCAGCTTGCAACAAGAATATTGATATTCTTCACAATTGGCATTATCAATGACAGGTACATCGGAAAGACCTCTGGATAGAAATGGATTTTGGGAAATTTTATCACTTTCTTTGCCCAAACCGGCACGAATATCCATATCTATATATTGTTCGAGATTCTCGACGGCGGAGTGGTCTTTATCATCAGTTGTTTCACTATATTTTTTCATAAAAAAGTCAATTAATCATATGTTAGTCATAAAAATCTTTTTCAGGAGATTTTTATTGTTAATGGATGCAAAAATACTAAAAAAATGGCTTGTGAAAAATTTAAATCCATAATGATACTTGATAATTAAGTTGTATATTTGCCGTTAATATTTTTATAATTCATTTGTTATTCATAATTGTAGCATTATTAAATAAAGTAATTGTCTATGAAAAAATCAGGTATTGTTATCAGTATTGTGGCAGGACTTTCCATCGTTCTTTCATCCCTAATTCTTGGAATTTCTTTTTATAATTCCAAAGGTCCCGAAAAAAGCGTCTATGTTGTCGGATTGGCAGAGAAAGATTTTGTTTCCGACTTGATTGTTTGGAATATTAGGTTAAATGTCCTCAAAATGGATTTAAAAGAGGCATATTCCGAAATTAAAAATCAAAATACTATTGTCAAAGACTATTTAATTTCTAAGGGTATTAGAGAGGACGAGATGATTTTTGAACCCATCAACACTGAAAAAGATTATCGTTATGAATGGGATAGCAAGAATAGTCGTAATATTCAATTTTTTAACGGCTATTCCTTAACGCAAACTATTAACATTAAATCGAAAGAGGTGGAGAAAATTGAAAAGATAACCCGTGAAGTATCTGAATTATTAGATAAAGGAATTGAGTTAAATGTTTCATCCCCTGAATATTACTACACTAAACTTGCTGACCTTAAGATTCAAATGTTGGCTGAAGCAGCAAAGGATGCCCGTAAAAGAGCTGAGACTGTTACCTCTAATGCCGGTGCAAAATTGGGAAGTCTTAAAAGTGCCAGTATGGGAGTTTTTCAAATTACAGCTCCCAATTCGTCGGAAGATGAATACTCCTGGGGTGGTGCTTTCAATACTTCATCAAAAGAGAAAAGAGCCAGTATTAATATGAGATTAACTTACCAGGTAAAATAACAGGAAACTTTCCCCATAAATTATAAATATCATTATTAATGAATTAAAAATCATGTTATTATGAATGAAATATTAAAATTAAAACCTACAAGAGTATTTTACTATTTTAATGAAATTTGCAAAGTTCCCCGTCCTTCCAAAAAAGAAGAAAAAATTGTGGAGTGGTTAATGGAAACCGGTCAAAAGATGGGACTTGCGACCAAACGCGATAAAATCGGAAATGTTTTAATTTCTAAACCTGCTACCAAAGGCAAAGAAAATGTGACTCCGATTATTTTCCAAAGTCATGTGGATATGGTTTGCGAGAAGAATAACGATACTCAATTTGACTTCGACAAAGATGCTATTATACCTTATATTGATGGAGAGTGGCTCAGGGCAAAAGGCACTACGCTCGGAGCTGACGATGGGATAGGGATGGCCATTGCTTTAGCCATTCTTGAGTCAAGCGAAATTGAACATGGTCCGATTGAAGCACTCTTTACCGTTGATGAAGAGACCGGCCTTTCCGGTGCTTTTGCTCTTGGAGCCGGTTTTATGAAAGGGAAAATGCTGCTAAACCTTGATTCGGAGGATGAGGGTGAATTTTTTATCGGTTGTGCCGGCGGAAAAGATACCGTTGCCACTTTGGATTGTGAATATGAAGATAAGATTCCCGAAGGAAGTGTTGCCTACAAGATTTATGTTAAAGGTTTGCAAGGGGGACACTCCGGCGACGATATCAATAAAGGGCGGGGTAATGCCGTTAAATTGCTTAATCGGATTTTGTGGAACGGCTATCAGCTTTTTGATCTCAGAATTGCCGATATTAAAGCCGGGAACCTTCGCAATGCGATTGCCAGAGAAGGATATGCTTATATCACTTTGCCCGAGGAAAATGTCAGCCAATTTGAATCTTTCCTGAAATTAATGAATAAAACATTCCGACAGGAATTTTTTGTTACAGACCCTGATGTGGTAGTCTCTTATGAAAAAGCAGCTATGCCTGCCAAGATCTTACAGGAATTTTTAATTATTGATATTATCAATTCCCTTTATGTTTGCCCTCACGGTGTGTTGGCAATGTCGCAGGATATTCCGGACTTTGTGGAGACTTCTACTAATTTGGCCTCTATCAAGATGGAAGATGATAAAATAACCATCACGACCAGTCAGAGAAGTTCTGTTGAATCAAGAAAAGAAACTGCCGTTGAAAAAGTGGTTGCCACCTTTTCTATGATCGGAGCTGATGTATCTGTCGGTGATGGGTATCCGGGATGGACTCCCAACCCCAATTCTGAAGTGCTGAAGGTTTTGGTAAATGCTTATCAGAATGTTTTTCATAAGGAACCTGCGGTGAAAGCTATTCATGCGGGCCTTGAGTGCGGTCTTTTCTCTGAAAAATATCCCTCTCTTGATATGGTTTCCTACGGTCCAACTTTGAGAGGAGTTCACTCTCCCGACGAAAAGCTTCTTATTGATACTGTTCAGAAGTGTTGGGATTTGACAGTGGAATTTCTGAAGATTTTGAAATAAATTGCCTTGCCTATGAGTAAGATTTTGCCGGTTGCGATTTATCTCCTGTTATCTCTTTTATATGGATTCGGTCAAACTCCGGAATTAAATGCAGAAAAATACAGCATTTACAGAAATAATCTAAGCAACCATTTTATTTATTGCAATGGAGATGCCGCCATCAAAGGTTCATACCTTCCCATGGAGTCTATTCGTATAAACCGAAGCAATAAGAGTTATGCTACCTGGGCAGATGCCATTTGGTGGCAAGGGCATTATATTGCGATGCTTGCCACGGAATATAAACTTTTGCAAATCAACGGTAAAAATGGTGATTCGGTATTGAAGGAAATAGAGAATGCTGTTGACACCTACTACCGGCTCGATCTCGCTGCTGAAAAGTGCTGGGGCGGTTCGGATTCTCTGAATGGATTCTTTATTCGTGATGATGTTGATACCTCCATGACCGATCTCTTTGGAGTTGACTTCATCCTGAGTGACTATGCAGCTAATTGCGGGGATAGTAGTACTATCGGAAATGCCCCTTCACAAGACCAGCTTTGGGGATCCTATTTGGGATTTGCCTTGGTTAATAAATTGGTGGAGGATGATACTATTAAACGTAAGGTTGGAGATATTACTGCCCGATTAATAAAGGCAATGCAGCACACGGATTCAAATGGAAAAGAGGTTTGGGAAATTGTGAATCCGGTTACCGGAAAGTTGATTCAAAAATCCGGCGATATTAAATGGATGCAGTATGCCCATGCACAGGCAGGAATTTATTTGTCAGGGGTGGATTGTAATTTTGGAATGTCTAACAGCACTTTCTGGAAAGACATTTGGGATTTACTCCAAAATAATCTGCTTGTTAATAAAAATGGCAATTTTTCGTGGTATGGAGTAATGGCATGTTCTGCCGTTATTAATGAATACGGCCGAGGTTCGGATAATTGCTATGACTGGCTGGTAGAACAATCTGACCGAATAGCAAAAAAACGACCTGATTTGCAGCAAACTTTGATTTTTCCGCATCTTCCGCTGGTGGCTGCTGTTCTGCACGGCTATGAAGGTGTTCATCCTTTGCCTGCTTCTGTTTATGAAGACTATTTTAACAGCGCTCCCATGGAAGGAGCTCATAATTATACTCTCAAAGACTCTGTTTTTAAAAGCAATCCTCCCTGGCACTCCTTGTCACTCTTCTGCCCATGGCATGATCACGATAACGGGAAATTTAATATGCTCGATTATATGTTACTCTATAATTTGTATCAATTGACATATAAATCTGAACTTCCGGAATTTAAATATCTTTGGAACCAAAATAATAACTCAAATTAACTAACAGAATAATATTCGATACAATGAAAAAAATAGTCGTTTTATCAGGAGCCGGCATCAGTGCAGAAAGTGGCCTAAGTACTTTTAGAGATAGTGGCGGGCTCTGGGAACAATACAGTATTGAAGAGGTGGCTTCTATTGAGGGATGGTACCGAAATCCCAACCTTATGTTAGACTTTTACAATGCCCGGCGCACTCAATTGGCATCAGCTAAACCTAATGATGCTCATAAGATTATTGCTGAGCTGGAAAAATATTTTGAGGTAACCGTTATTACTCAGAATGTTGATGACTTGCATGAAAAGGCAGGATCTCACCATATTATACACCTTCACGGGGAATTGACCAAAGCATGCAGTGAAAACCAGAAGAAATTTGTTACCGACATTGGCTATCGCAATATCGAATATGGACAGAAAGCTCCGGATGGAACTCAATTACGCCCATTTATTGTCTGGTTCGGAGAAGAGGTTCCACTACTTGAAAAAGCTATCCAAGAGGTTAAAAAGGCAACTGTTGTGATTGTCATCGGAACTTCTTTGAACGTCTATCCTGCAGCAAGTCTTATTTATTATGCCGCCCCCTCTATTCCGGTTTATGTTATTGATCCTAAGGAAATTCAGCCTGTCAGCAGAGAGGTCGTTTTTATTAAGGAAAAGGCAACTTCAGGAATGAAATTGTTGCAGCAATTATTATTAAAAGATGTGAATTAATTTTTTATGATGAAACCAAGTATTATATTGATTTGCCTGATTCAACTATTGAGTATGGTTGGATATTCCCAACAAGTCATTACCAACGGAAATGACTCTGTTCAACAGCTACATAATACCATTATTACCGGAGCGGAGCAAACGGAACTTTATTTACCCTTGTTGCAGGGCAAAAATGTTGCCATCTGTGCGAATCAAACCTCCTTGGTCGGGCAAAGACATCTTGCAGATACGCTCCTCAGTTTAGGTATTAAGCTGGTTAAAATATTTTCTCCGGAACATGGTTTTAGGGGAGAAGTTGAAGCGGGTGGGCATATCAAATCTTCCGTGGACAGTAAAACAGGAATAGCGGTCGTCTCTCTTTATGGCGTTAATAAAAAGCCTACTGTAGAGCAAATGCAAGGAATTGACATCATTATTTTTGATATTCAGGATGTCGGATGCCGCTTTTATACTTACATCTCCACTTTGCATTATGTGATGGAAAGTGCGGCAGAGTGCAACGTGAAGGTAATTATTTTTGACCGACCTAATCCAAACGGCTATTTTGTTGACGGTCCTGTTTTGCAAAAGGAATACGCTTCTTTCGTCGGAATGCACCCCGTGCCTGTCGTTCACGGGATGACCATCGGAGAATATGGTTCCATGATAAATGAAGAGGGCTGGCTGAAAAATAAAGTAAAATGTAACCTGACCGTCATTCCCATGAAAAATTATACTCACTTGATGAGATATTCTTTGCCGGTAGCGCCTTCTCCCAATCTAAGAACAGATGAATCTATATACCTTTATCCTTCATTGTGTCTTTTTGAAGGTACCGTTATCAGCATCGGACGCGGTACGCTAATTCCCTTTCAGGTTTACGGGCACCCGGCCCTTACATCGGGAACCTATTACTTTACCCCCGAACCCATTAAGGGGGTGTCTGAAAACCCTCCATTAAAAGGATTAAAATGTCGCGGTGTGGATCTTACCCTCATGGCAAGAGAGTCCCTTCCGAAAGAGAACCACTTTTCTTTGACCTATCTTATGGATGCCTATCAACATTTTCCCAATAAAGAGCTCTTTTTCTCTAATGGTGCATTTTTTGATAAATTGGCAGGTAACACTACGTTAAGAAAGCAAATTATTAACCGGCTTCCGGAAGAAGAAATTCGTAACTCATGGCAGTCGGAGCTTGCGGCTTTTAAAATAATGAGAAAAAAATATCTGCTTTATCCTGATTTTGAATAAATGATTGAACTACTCAAAAATATTGATACAGAGATTTTTCTCTTTTTAAATGGATGGGGAACCAACTGGACTGATTATCTATTCTATTGGATTTCAAATCGTTTTGTGTGGATTCCGCTCTATGTGGCGATACTTTATTTTTTAATAAAGCGTTGGAAAAAACAATCGATATGGATCATACTTTGTGTCATTCTTTCAATTTTTCTGACGGATCAGAGTTGCAACCTGATTAAGAAAAGTGTTCAAAGGCCAAGACCGAGCCATGAAACAGAGCTCTTAGGTCAGGTTCATTTGGTAGAGAATCCTGATGGAACCCTTTATAAAGGAGGAGCCTTTGGTTTTCCCTCTTCTCATGCCGCAAATTCCATGGTACTGGTTTGGGCTCTTTTCTTTTTTCTTAAATCAAAACGTAAATGGCCCTATTATTCGATTATCTTCTGGTCTTTGCTTATATCCTATAGTAGAATTTATCTCGGAGTCCATTATCCTTTTGACATACTGGCAGGGTTTTTCATAGGAACCTTTTGGGCTCTACTTCTTTTTTATCTACTTTCTTTATTTTTACCTCTGAGACAAACAGATAGCTAAGTTAGATTTTCTTTTTCTACTCTTTCCGGCTTGCGAAATTAATTCGTACTATTCCGCTTTTCAGTTACAAAGCTATCCACGACTCATTACATAGTTATCCACCGAGCCGAGCATAGCTATCCACCGAGCCGAGCATAGTTATCCACCGAGCCGAGCATAGCTATCCACCGAGCCGAGCATAGCTATCCACCGAGCCGATACTATCCCAAAAAGTGTGTAAAACTCAAAGTTTAATATTTTTGTAAAGCAAAATAAAAAAACACAAACAATGAATTTTACACAATCGCAAAATTACGAAATTTTAGAGAA
>JAGVVH010000328.1 GCA_019135895.1 Bacteroidota bacterium
TCTCGACGGGACTCTCAATATGAAAGGCATTTACCGCCCCACCCTGCCTGAAATTTACAATCCAATTCTTGACAGACTCGAAGAATATGGAATCAGGATGGAAGAAGAATATGGGCTGCCTCTCAGCGAGATGATTAACTAAAGGCACAGAACTTTCAATTGGACTTGCCAATTCTCACGCTCCCGTGAAGTAATTTTTAAAATCGGGAACTCTTAATTTGCTGATTATAAATCACCTTCAGGAAAAATATTCTGAAGGTGATTTTATTATACTCTCCAAAAATTAAAGAGCAAGTATACTATTTGAACAAATTAAAGATTGACGGATCAATCCATATTGCTTGGGATTTTGCAACCAAAAATATTTTAGAGAACATAAAGGACATGCTTAAATATGTGAAGGCTTACAAAATTATATGCTATATCCTGGTAGGCTTCAATACAAATATTGAGCAGGACTTATACCGAGTAAGAAAACTTAAAGAACTTGGAATTAGACCATTTGTTCAGCCTTATCGGGATTTTAATAACGAAAGGAAAGTTAGTCAATATGAAAAAGACTTTGCCGGATGGGTTAACAAAAAAGAGCGTTTTATGAGTTGTGATTTTAAAGATTATAAACCACGAAATGGGTTTGTATGTAAAAAATATTTTGAATAACAAATAACAGATAAATACAAATTATACAATACTACATTGGAATAAACGGGCAGTCTCCTAAAATTCTCACAAAACTTACATCAGAAAAAGAGTTTATATTTGTAAAATTTTTTAAGCAAAAAAAAGGAGTAAAAAGGGTAGATATAGTCGGAATTGAGCGAGTAAAAGAAGTTGAACATATAATATTCAAAAAAATAAAGTAATCAAATTATAGTATATTTTTAATTATATAAATTTTAATGCTAAATATCATAATAACATGGAATTATCAGATGAAATAGTAAAAGAACTCCTTCAAAAAGGAGAAATTAAGATTGAGGTATCATACCGCCTTGTAAATGAAATTTATGATAATATGACTACTGAAAGAGATAATAACAAAAAACAACTTAATTCATTTACAGAAGATGATGATGAAAATATGCGTGAAATAGTCGGACTTAATGAACTGGCAGATTATCTTAATTGCTCACGGTCCAAGGCTCAATCAATTGCCAGTAGAGGAAATATTCCATATCGTGTTACCGGCAAACAGTACGTTTTCAAAAGGCAGGATGTTGATAGTGCTTTGTTAAAATACAAATATAAACTGTAATGCAATGTGTGAACTGAAAACACTTTATTTAAAGGTAAAAAAGGAATGGTTTGATATGATGTTGAACACGGGAAACCAATTTGGGATTTAGTGGAGGTTAAAAAAATGCGTACGAAATAGAAATAGAAATCGAAAAAAATTGTATTTTCGCAGAAAAATATCACGACATTAAATTTGCAAGTATGGTTAGAAAAAATCCAAATATAGCAGTAATTGACCTATTCTGTGGCATAGGGGGCTGACACAAGGGTTTGTTGCTGAGGGATTTAATGTGGTCGCTGGTTATGACAATGATATTACGTGTAAATATGTCTATGAAACAAATAATCATGCTCAATTTAACACAACTGATATAACTGAGTTAAAAGGAGATGAATTGAATACACAATTTGGGAAAAAATTAAAAGTGTTAGTCGGCTGTGCCCCTTGTCAGCCATTTTCTTCTTACAGTTTCAAAGTTAAAGTTAAGGATGAGAAAAAATTAAATTTAATTTTTTCATTTTCTCGGTTAATTGAAGAAACGCAGCCGACTATAGTTTCCATGGAAAATGTTCCTCAATTGGTCAATTATAATAAATCATCAATATTTCAAGATTTTTATGACAAATTAATTATGTTGGGTTATCATATTAGTTATAAAATTGTATTTTGTCCAGATTATGGTATTCCTCAAAGACGTAAACGTTTAGTATTTTTAGCCTCAAAATTAGGAGATATTACTTTGATTAAACCTACTCATGCTCCTGATAATTATATAACAGTAAGAGATGCAATAGGAGACTTATCTCCCATAAAGGCAGGTGAATATGATCCCCAAGATCCGCTTCATAGATCCAGAGAATTGTCAGACCTAAATATTATTAGAATACAACATACAAAAGAAGGGGAAGGTTGGAAAAGTTGGCCAAAGGAATTACTGTTAGATTGTTTTAAAAAAAAATCTGGACATTCTTATGGTAGTGTATATGGCCGAATGAAATGGAATGAGCCATCTCCGACAATGACTACCCAATGTACTGGATTAGGAAATGGACGATTTGGACATCCCGAACAAGATAGAGCAATTTCTCTGAGAGAAGCAGCTCGTTTTCAAACATTTTCTGACAATTATCAATTTTACGAATCAATGGATAAATATAATCCGTCTGTTATTTGTAGGCAAATTGGCAATGCTGTTCCTCCAAAGTTAGGACAGGTGATAGCTAAAAGCATTAAAGAACACTTAAAAGAATATAAATTATGGCAAAACAAAACCTAAGTGAAGAAAAATTTCAAAAAATAGAACGTCAAATACAAGAAGAAAGTGTTCCTTATGTATATGACACAAAAGAATATCCAGTAGAAGTTATTGTGAATAAATATGACAAACAACAGATATTTGTTCCTCATTATCAAAGAAACTTTGTTTGGAAGAAGGATGAAAAATCAAGATTTATTGAATCTGTTTTTTTAGGTGTTCCGATTATGCCATTTCTTGTTTCAGTTTCTGGCGATGAAGCAGAACTGGAAATTATTGACGGATCTCAAAGAATTAGGACGTTGGTTGAATATTGTTCTAACGAATTGAAATTATTTGGATTGCTCAAACTAACAGAACTTAATGGAACAAAATTTGAAGATTTATCAGAATTAAGAAAAAATAAATTTTTATTAAGAGATTTTAGATTCCATGTTGTTACAGATAAAGCAGATTTAGATATACGTGCAGATATTTTTAGCAGAGTAAATACAAGCTCTAATAAGTTAAAATCAAGTGAAATAAGAAAAGGAGCATACCAAGGAGACTTTTATAATTTTATCATTGAATGTTCTAAATTGCCATTGTTCAAAGAAGTTTGTCCTATTCCAGAATCGAAAGCAAAAAGAGGGGAATACGAGGAATTAGCATTAAGATTTTTTGCGTATTCAAACTCATACCTGAAGTTCAAACATGATGTTGCTAATTTTTTAGATGATTATCTAAAAAATAATAATAAAGGATTTAATAGAGTTGATCTTCTCCATGATTTCAATATGGTAATGAATTTTGCACAAAACCATTTGTCACCTCCATTTTTTGCAAGAAAAGGAAGAGACAATGCTACACCGCGTGTTCGATTTGAAGCTCTTTCTGTTGGAATTTATTTGGCATTAAAACAAAATCCTAATTTAAATCCAACTGATTTTTCGTGGATAGATTCTGTTGAATTCAAAAAACATACAACAACTGATGCCAGTAATAATCAAGGAAAGTTAAAAGCGCGAATATAATTTGTTCGTGATTGTTTACTTGGAACTATAAATAATTTCTCATACGAAAATGAATAATACAAGATCTGAATATCAAAAGAGAGTATCAGAGATAGAAATTTATTTCACAGCTTTTCAATCACTTGATAAAGGCTCTTGTTCAATAGTATGCACCGATCTTTTAGGAGAAATGTCAACTCAAATAATTGATGATGATCTTTCAAAAATTCTTAAAGCAAATGGATTTTTATTGTTGTATAACCTTATAGAAGCAACAATTAGAAATTCTATTACTGCAATATGTACGTCAATGCAAAGTTCTAATGCTACTTTTCGGAATTTAACTGATAAAGTAAAAAAGCTTTGGATTGCTCAGGAAGTAAAAAACAATAACAATAGTGATTATTTGATGATAGTGATAAAAAAAATACTTGAAGATGAATTACTTACATTTAAAACAGAATGTATAAGTATTGGTGGAAATATTGATGCTCAAGAGATTCGTAAAATTGCAAAACAATTTGGCTGTAATGAAGTGCAAAATGGGCGGGATTTAGTTATTATCAAAGAAAAGAGAAATAAATTAGCACATGGACAATTTACATTTTCTGAAATTGGCAGAGATTATACAATAAATGAGTTAATTGGTTTTAAGAATAATACAAAAAATTATCTTGATAATGTGTTATCCGAAATAGAATCTTATATTAATTACAAAGGTTATTTTTCTGTATAATAAGCATAATAGCAAAAAAATTGCAACAATAATTGTAAATATCTTTTTTACAACTTTCTAAGCGGGAGCGAACTAATACAGATTGCTCTCGCTATTTTTGTGTTTTTCTTTAAACGCAAAAATCCATGTATGAAAAAAATCTAAAAAAGACTAAAATTGCAAACCTGATTCCCGATAATTTGAATGCGAACAAGGGAACCGAATACGGACAACACTTTATTGAAAAATCTTTACGTGAGCTCGGAGCTGGGAGATCAATCCTGCTTGACAAAAACAATCGAATTATTGCCGGAAATAAAACTGTTGAAAATGTAGCAAATATTGGGCTTGAAGATGTGCTTATCATCGAAACAGACGGGAATCAGATCGTTGCTGTAAAACGAACCGACATTGACATTGATACTGAACAAGGGCATAAAATGGCCATCGCAGACAATTCAACTTCAAAAGCCAATTTGGAGTGGGATAAAGAAGCAATTGAAAAAATTGAAGAAATGAAAGATGAAAATGTATATTTTCGAGAAAATGTTTTGCTTGCACAAAAAATTATTGTCTTATAGGGAAGGAGCTGATGAGTAAAAAAAGTAGAAAAAGTTTTTTTTAACTCAAAATCATTTTTAGTATTGAGAAATATATAATCATTATAGAAAATCTAACATTTTTATTATTCAATCTATCTAATACGAGTCCACTACTCTAAAACAAAACGCCCACTTTTATCACAAATATTTGGGCGTTTTTATGGGCTATTTTAATCATGTATAATAAAATCAATTAGTTACATGAGTATTTGTACTGAATAGGGGAATCGAACCCCTATCGACAGACTGAGAATCTGCTGTCCTACCTTTAGACGAATCCAGCGGTTGTTCAATTTTAACGCCGCAAAATTAACAAAAATAAT
>JAGVVH010000307.1 GCA_019135895.1 Bacteroidota bacterium
TCGCTTCGGCCAGCGCCGCAGTTTCCGTCTGCTTGCGCGACTTGTCGTCCCCCATGCAGGCGGAACCTTCCGCAATCTTAATGGTGGATTGCGCGGCGTAAACCGGCGCCGCCAGAATCATGATCAAAGCGGCAAACAAAAATATCTTCCGCATAAGGACCTCCTTCAATTGTGTGCGACGAAACTTCCGTTCAGTATTTTCCAATATTTATTTTACTAACCGTCCTATCCTTTTTACGTTTGTCATTCCCGCGAAGGCGGGAATCCAGTATTGACAATGATTTCCTAGATTCCGGTTCAAGCCCTTAATAACAAAAAATATATATCGTTTAGAATTACTCTAAAAACATATATCTAATTAGCTTCCCCCACCAGAATAAACGGCGCCCAGTAAAAAGGATTATCATAGCCGCTGGATCGCAGGTAATTCTTTGCATCTTTGAGCGCAGTCAGCTTGTCCTTGCCGTTTTTCAAGCCGTCAAAGAACTTGACCATCAGCTTGTAAGTTGATTCGTCGGACACACTCCAGAGACTGACAAGGACTGTGTCCGTCCCTGCATACATAAACGCCCGTGAGAGGCCGACAACCCCTTCTCCGGCAGCCTGAACCCCAAGGCCGGTCTTGCAGGCGGAAAGCCCCACGATATCGGCATTCAGATTCATATTGAATATTTCGGAGGCGGTCAGAAAACCATCCTCTTTATCATTCCCGACAAGGGAGAGAACCAAGGCCGGCTGTTTGATATAGGGGATTTCATTTCCAAGTATGCCGTGTGTGGAGAAAAGCACATATTTCCTTGCAGTCAAATCCGTTGCTTTGAGCTTCTCTTCATTGGCGTCAATGCCGAGCATCATTTGTGACTGGCCAAACAGTCTGCCAACCTCTTTAACTTCCTTTTCGGTATTAACAAGGCGGCTGAATTTATAGCCTGCATCTTTGGTTTCTTCATTATCTGCTATGTCAACAGATGATATTCCTGTTTTCTTCGCCACAATCTTGACCGCCCTTTTGTCCGAGGCACGTTTGTCTTTAGCGTTAAATACAGGGTCGCCCAGGCCGAAAAAAGTTTGAACTTTTGTCCGGCTGATGCGCAAACCTCTTTGTAAAGATAATACGGAGGCAGACTGGTAGTAGCTGATCGGGTATTCGTCCATGGCATAAACAAGGCCTTTGATTGCTGATGATGAGGCTTTCTCGATTACAGCTAGTCCATCTGTCCGCACAAAGTCCACACGACGGTTCAGTTTTCTGCCTTTTTCATCCGAATTGTCGGCCACGGGTTCGTTGTCACCTTTGCCTGTAAAGGTCAGGCGCGTTGCAGGTATGCCGCTTTTTGCCAGATAATCATGGACGGCCCGGGCTCTTTTCATGGAAAGTTTCAGGTTATATTGCGAGCTACCAACGCTGTCTGTATGTCCTTCAATCTGTATGGAGGCATTTTTCAGCTCTTTTGATTTAAGCGCTGCCATCATTTCCTGCAGTTGCTTTTGCGATTCTTTCTTTATATTCGCAGAATCCGTGTCAAAGAGGATGTGTGTGGTTATACGAGGGGCAATACTTCCCCCGCTTCTGGTGACAGGCACAGATGTCAGTCCGCGAATGATCGCTGCCTTGTTTATGGTGCCACTGTCTGCCTGCCTTGTGGCCTGGGCCAGTAGCGCCGCTTCTTCCATCAAGTCAGCGGACGGAACTAAAAGAAGGAGTGACTCAAAGGGCAGAAGGCTCAAAGACTCGTCAGGGATGATGATCAGGTGTTCGCCTTTGGACAGAACAGGAAGCGCCGGCTTGATAAGAAGATCCGTAAGTTCCTTATCCCTGTTCAGACTGAAACTGTTTATGTTGGCTCCTTCCTGGAAAGGAGATCGGTATCTACTGACCAGCACTCCAAGCTCGGCACGTGTCTTATTTATCTTGAATGCTTTGATTACCTTTCCGTCACGGATGACAAGTCCTATGGTGTAAGGATCTGTCACTTCGTATTCAATGATGGTTTCACCATGTTGTAGTGCAAGCTGGGATAGTTTCACAGGTTGGGGGTATTTGATGGCGGCATACTGGGGATAATCTTTTCGCAACCGGTCAATCAGACTATCCATTTTCTGTTTCAGGGTGGGATATTCATCTTCGGCTTGTTTTAACAACTCGGGATTATTTTTCTCAAAGGCCGTCTGTTGTTGTTTCTTATTGATAGTAATTTGTGTGGAAAGTTCTTCTTCTGCCTGTACCATATCTGAAGGAATGCCGATTTTTTCTTCGGCATGACGACGTGAAAGAAGTTCCGACAGGATTCTTCCGCGAGTGTTTTCCGCCCAGTAGAATGCATCGTCATATTTACCCAGCATAAATGCACAGCGCACGGCTCCTTCATAGGCTTCGATTCGTGGAATTCCAAATTCGCTCCCTTCAAAGTAATGCTCACGTTCCGCAGGGGTCAGGGTAACCCGTTGTTCCTCCATGAAGCCAATGGCTTTTGTAAACCATCCGAACGCCTTGTCATATTCCTTTAAGCCTTCATGGGATAGACCAAGGCCGATCCAACGTGAGATAACTAATGGGATATCTTTCCATTGCTCATCACTTTCTCTATCCCGATTGAATTGTTCCTTCGCCTTATGAAAATTTTTTCCGTTGATGTAAAACCTGCCGAGGCGGATGGGGTGATTCTGTTTTGTATAAATGGCAAATGCCTCGTCATTGCTGCCCAAGGCAAGGTATGCGTCACCAAGATTGCCTTCGGGTATAACATAAGGAACCCCGATCTCCTTATTAAGAATGATAGCCTTCTCGAAGAAGCTTATAGCGTTAATGTAATCACCCAAACGGTAGTAGAATAGCCCCAAATTGGAGAGTACATTGCCTTCTAGCTGCTTGTTCCCAATTTTTTCAGCGATAGCCAAGGCATGCTCTTGACAGCCAATAGCCTTACGATAATCACCCAAATCACTATATAGTGCCCCAAGGTTATTTATAAGTCGACCTTCCCCCTGTTTATCCCCAATATCCTTAGCAATGGCCAGGGCCTGCTCGTGATAGCCAATGGCCTTCCGGTAAGACCCCAAACTGTAGTATACAATCCCCAAATTGCCGAGACATATTCCTTGAACATGCTTATCCCCAACCTCTTTTGCAATTGCTAAGGCTTGTTCGTGATAATCGATAGCCTTCCGTTGATCACCTAGCTCATTGTATGTAATACCCAAACTGCCAAGTGCGTCTCCTTTCGCATGCCGATTTCCTATCTCTTCGGCAATAGCCATTGCCTGTTCTTGATAGTCTATGGCCTTCCGGTAATCACCTAGGTAATTGTATGAAACTCCCAAATTGCCGAGACAGTTTCCTTTACCCCTCTTATCCCCTATTTCCCCAGCTATAACCAAAGCCTGCTCGTGATATTTGATGGCATTGCGATAATCTCCCAAGTTCCCGTATGAAGTTCCAAGGCTACTGAGTTGATGTCCTTCACTATTCTTGTCACCTATCTCCTTAGCTATAACCAACGCCTGCTCGTGATAGTTAATGGCCTTGCTGTAATCGCCCAGGTTGTTGTAGGCGACCCCCAAGTTGCCAAGGCAGTTTCCTTTACCCCTCTTATCCCCTATTTCCTCTGCGATAGCGAATGCCTGCCCTTGATACTCGATTGCCTTATGGTAATCGTTCAAACGGTCATAAACAATTCCAAGACTTGCTAACTGTTGACCCTGCCCCTGCTTATCGCCGATTTCCTTGGCAATAGCCAAAGCCTGTTCGTAATAGACGATGGACTTACTGAAATTACCCATGCTGCTGTATGCATTCCCCAAATTGCCGATGGTTATATAAATTGCCTGTTTTTTCTCAAGCTTTTTGACGATGGCTAGGGCTTCCTCCCATCGTCCGATAGCACCGCTAAAATCAGAAACATTGAAAAGTCTCTGGCCATCTTTGTAAAGGGCAGTCGCTCTGTCATATTCTTCCTGCAGGGTCTGTGCGTGGGACAATGCGGAAAAAATCAAAGTAACCAGGTAAATTGTTAGTGTGAAACAGAAAATCAATCGCGTAAAAACAGATAAACGATTCATGAATACCTCCAAACGCATAATGAAAGTATTATCATGTTTTAGAGATTTCTAACGCACTCCACTCTCATAATTTTACAATTGATCGATATTGATCCATCTTTTGAGTTATACCAATAATATCGAATCGTTCTTTAAAAACATGACGCAATATATAAAGCGCACATAAACCAACCTGCGCTGTGGAATTAAGTCCATATGTTAAAATCTTAGTATTGCCAATTAAATAAAGCTGCTGATACTCTTTCCGTCCCTCTTTTTCAATGACTTTCATCGAAGATGCAATTGCTCGCTCATTTGGGTGACCACCAAAATCGATAGTTCGTTCATAGATCAGTTTTGTTGTCTGAGATATCGAAGAATCAACTGACTGCAGAGTCTTAATCACCGTGCCGAATTTGAATTCATTCTTTGCGTCTTTAAGAGACTCTTCGCTTTTATGGCGATCAATCCACTTTTTGCCAGCGCTGGGATTTTTATTAATATGCAATGCATAGAGAGAACTTTCAATGCAACTTCTCAACAGTACGAAAGCTTCATATATTTGCCCGCTTAATGACATGCGGCATGCACCACGGTATGTAGCATGAGATCTGAGCAGGAGCATTGATGCTAAAAAATCTTTTGGGTTTTTGAGGTTGTCTATGATGGTACCATACAGTTGATCGACGTTTTTTATTATTTCAAATTCTTTTTTTTTGTTGTTAAAGATTGCATAAGTATTTTCATTCGCCATCTGTATAAAAAACGACAGGTCATCATCTGCCCAGAAAGGTGGTGTATCTTTCTGTTCTTTTTCCATTGAACAATTACCTATAGTTCTTGAATACGACTCCTAATTTTTGGTGCTTTTCTTCACCCCAAAGTTTTTTACCCTCACTCAGTCCCTCCCACTTTTGCCCTTCAGCCCGGATGGCCACTTGAAAATCCCCCACTTGTGGCCACTTGAAAATCCCCCACCTTCAGGTTGGCAGAACGGGTTTTTATTTAGTTGTTTTTCCTTTCTAATGCAAGCCTTTT
>JAGVVH010000564.1 GCA_019135895.1 Bacteroidota bacterium
TTTACTAAACACAGCCCGCAAAGAGGTTATCAATGAAGAAGAAATAGTAAAAGTGATGGAAGAGCGGGCTGATTTAAAATATGCCACTGACATTGCTCCTGAGAACAAAGCTATAATGTCGGAGAAGTTTACCACGCGTTTCTTTGCAACGCCAAAGAAAATGGGTGCCGAGACTGCCGAAGCCAATATCAATGCCGGCTTGGCATCTGCTAATCAGATTGTGAATTTCTTTAAAACCGGTGACGTCACCTTTAAAGTAAATTAAAAAAAGTCTATTTTATCTATATTTTAAAAATCCCCGGTCTCCCGGGGATTTTTTTCTTTTAACCTATGGATAAAAACTAAGAAAAAACAAATTATAGGCAACAAAAAAAAGTCAAGTGCGTCATTGTTGTTGAAAGAAAAAATTGCATCTTTGCTCTTACTAATAAAAAAATTTAAAAACAATATAATAAAAATAAAAACTATGAAAAACCTCCAAGCTTTACGGATTTAAATGCCAGTTATGTAAAAAAATGCTATAATACTTCCAGTTCTCAAAGTTTATGGTTTTCCACTACCAATTATTCTACAGGAACCATGGCATCATCTCATAGTTTGATTACTTCCGGGGGGAATGATCTCAATGCTTTCATCCCTAATACCAATCCGACAATATATTTACAAAAACTACCCACATGGGATGGGGTTCCTATTACGCAAGTGGTAAGATTAAATCAACCAGACGGATATAGCACAAGTAGTTATCATGCTGCAGGCATTGTCTATAAATTTATTCCTGATAGTGTCTATAATATTTTGAACGTATATTTTGCCTTTGTAATGAATGTGCCTCATCAAAACTGGAATGAAAATCCAATATGCCAAATCAGAGTTTTGAATTCAAGCAATCAACTTATATACCCTGGAGCCTTTTATCTTTTGTGTGTCGGATATACGGCAGGCAATCCTCCCATATACACGAATCACCCTTCTGCACAGAATGTTCCGTGGTACAATTGTGGAAGCGGTGATAATAATGTAATTTGGAGGGACTGGACCCCGATTGCTTTTGACTTGAGAGACTTTGTTGGACAAGAAGTAAAACTGGAAATAGTTAATGCAAATTGTATTTACTCCGTTCATTACGGATATACCTATTTAACTGCAAAATGTTTGGGTGGACGACTTACAGCCACTTCATGTGCCGGCGAAGACCTTATTGTCACGGCGCCTAACGGTTTTGAAGATTATACCTGGTTTGATGATGATGGCAATGAAATTGGATGGGCTGAACGTTATTACACCCAAAGAGATACCAATATGACGTATGCCAGATGTGTGATGCACTCCCGTACCGGTGCCGAGATTGAAATGGATATCCATATTACCTATTATGACCTTACCTCACAATTTGAATACTCACAAATCAAGGATGCATGCAATTATAAGATTCAATTTGAGAATACAGGCATTGTGAGAGTTATCGGAGCCAACAGCGTCACCTTACCGGTTCAGTTTACCGAATGGGATTTTGGGGACGGCACTCCGCTTTCTACTGATGTAAATCCATTGCATATTTATGATGACCCGGGAACTTATAATGTCAGGTGTGTTTTGTTTGACCCCGACAATGTTTGCGCAGATACCATCACCCAAGTGGTTACGGTGGATCAGGATGCAACCATCGGAGCAAATACCACAGATACTGTTAAAACTTGCCACGAAAACCTGCCTTATGTTTATAATGCAGACTACTCTTTTGCCCAAGAAGGAACTTATCAGGTAGTTTTCGAAACAGCCTCATGGAACGGATGTGACAGCCTTGTTGACGTCACCGTCATTGTTGAAAATCCGCAAGTGGTAATTCAGCAACAAGGAGATTACTGCGATCAGTTCTCTGCAAACCTGATTGCCGAAACAGAAGCTGAAGAGCCCTCTTTCCTGTGGAATGACGGTTCTACTTTAGGCTCTCTGGTCATTACAGCACCCGGAACTTATTCAGTAACCGTTACAGATAGTAGCAATTGTGTTGCTCAGGATGCTATTGTAATACCGGCATGTGTTCCCAATATTGTATTGCCAAATTCCATCTCCCCTTCCGATGACAATGGACTTAATGACTATTTTTATCTTCCCCAGAAAAACTTGGTTGAGAAAGTTGATATATCCATTTTTGACAGATATGGCACTATGATTTTCCAGTCAACTAATAAAGATTTTAAATGGGCCGGGGATGTTTATGGAAAGACCTATTTCAATGCCACCTATAATTATGTAATATACATTACCGATTACAATGGCTTAACCACCATTCATAAAGGAAGTATCACTGTATTATAAGGAAACTACTTACGTATTTATAATTTCTTATTATAATCACCCAAAAAATTAGTTTCATTATTCTTTTCTCAAAATAGCAAGTTAAAAAATAACTTGCTATTTTTGCACGTTCATTGGAAAAATAATTTCAATCATCAAGAATGAAAAAAAAAATTTTGATTTTGATATGTGCTGTCGTTGTCATGACATCATGTAATTCAGAAAAAAACAAAACAACATCAAAATCTGATACTGCTAAACTGCAAATTGAAACACCAGATTTTAGTGCTGATTCAGCTTTCTCTTTTGTTAAGTCTCAGACCGATTTCGGCCCCAGGGTTCCAAATAGTGAAGCTCATAAAAAATGTGCCCGGTTTCTTAAGGAAAGTATGGAAAAATACTGCGATCAGGTAATCATGCAATCATTCAATGCAAAAACTTATGATGGCAATAAGCTGAACTGCTGGAACATAATAGCATCCTTTGCCCCGGAAAAAGAGAAACGAATTTTACTGGCAGCACATTGGGATTCCAGACATATTGCAGACCACGACCCAATAGAAGAGAATAGAAGTAAGCCTATCAGTGGTGCAAATGATGGTGCCAGCGGAGTTGGAGTACTTATGGAGGTTGCCCGCCAGCTTAATTTAAAAAATCCGACAATTGGGGTTGATATTATCTTCTTTGATGCGGAAGATTATGGAACTCCTAACAGTGAAAACATCCCCGGTGACTGGTGGTGTTTAGGCTCTCAATACTGGGCTAAAAATCCTCATAAGCAAAATTACAAGGCCGATTACGGAATTCTTCTTGATATGGTTGGCGCTTCGAATGCCACTTTCTACCACGAAGGAATATCCTCCCATTTTGCCCCTGCTATTGTTTCAAAAATATGGGGCGTTTCCTATCGACTCGGATTCGGGAAATATTTTATTAATGAAGGTGCTAACACAATTACCGACGACCATTACTATATTAATACCCTCGCAAAGATACCTATGATTGATATTATTCATCAGGAGAGAAATTCCGAAACCGGCTTTTATCCTTACTGGCATACCACTCAGGATAATATCGACAATATTGACAGTAATACGCTGGAAGTTGTAGGAAAAACCGTTTTATCGGTAATTTATGAAGAAAAATAATCCGGAAAATATTTTGTAAAATCAAAGATTATGAAAGTATTTAAATTTGGCGGGGCATCAGTAAAAGATGCCAATGGTGTGAGAAATCTCCAAAATATCCTCTCTCTTTACCCTGACGAAAATATTGTGGTAGTGATTTCGGCTATCGGCAAAACTACCAACCTACTGGAAAATATTCTGGATGCTTATTACGACCAACCGAACAGAATGGCTGACATGGTAAATACCCTGAAAGAAAATCATTATCAGATTGCAAATGAATTAACCACTCAGACCGACCGCATCATCACTAAATTAAATAGTGTCTTTGAACAACTAGAAAATAGTTTAGCTGAAGAGCATTCCGAAAATTATGACTTTGACTATGACCAAATTGTAAGTCAAGGAGAGATTCTCTCCACCAAACTGGTTTCAACCTATCTTAACTTTATCGGCATAAAAAACCATTGGTTGGATGCTCGACAACTAATCCGAACTGACAATACCTATAGAGAAGGAAAAGTTATTTGGGATACTACTATTCCCATGATTCAACATCAAGTTTCAGAAGTCTTTAACAAGAACAAAGAGCATATCATTATTACGCAAGGTTTTATTGGAGGAACGGCTGAAAGACTGACAACTACCTTAGGTCGCGAGGGGTCTGACTATTCTGCAGCAATACTTGCTTTTGCTCTGGATGCCGAAAGTGTTACTATTTGGAAAGATGTGCCGGGACTGCTCAATGCTGATCCTAAATTATTCCCCGATGCCGTTAAACTAGATCAAATTCCTTATGAAGAAGCCATTGAATTGGCCTACTACGGAGCTACCATAATTCATCCTAAAACTCTTAAACCTCTTCAAAACAAAAAGATTCCTTTATATGTAAAGCCCTTCTTTACCCCCCTTGAAAATGGATCTATTATTGACGATAATGAATTAAAAAATCCAACTCCTTCTTATATATTTAAAAATAACCAACTCCTGATTACCCTTTTTCCAAAAGATTTCTCCTTTATTTCCGTTGAAAATCTCTCCGAAATATTTTCTATTCTATCTTTAAATAAAATTAAAATTAATCTGATGCAAAATTCAGCCCTCAGCTTTTCTTTTTGTATGGATAATAAAAGTCATCAAGTTGAACACATTATAGAGGATCTTTCTAAAAATTATAAAGTTAAATATAATGATGCCGTTCAATTAATCACTATTCGTCATTATTCGGCTGAATCTCTAGACAAAGTACTGAAAAACAGGGAAATTTTAGTTGAACAAAAAAACAGGACTACTATCCAGCTTATTATTAAATCATAGTATATATAATAATAGGTATCCTATTGC
The DNA here is from genome assembly GCA_019135895.1 of Bacteroidota bacterium. Taxonomy (GTDB): domain Bacteria; phylum Bacteroidota; class Bacteroidia; order Bacteroidales; family WCHB1-69; genus JAGVVH01. The sequence continues at coordinate 4,773 of JAGVVH010000564.1, forward strand.
TGCTTAATATTGCTCTATACATTCGTTAATCATCTTAACAGCCTCAATATTACGCGGGGAAACAATATCAATCCATCCTGATTCAATGGGGTAAACTCTTTTATTAATGACTGCCGACAATTTAGTATAAGGATATGTCTTACAAAAAATATCCTTATCTTCTTTTCTAATAATAATAATATCAGGGTCAATTTCAAAAAGATATTCCCGACTTATATTCCAGCCTGAGAGAACTTCTCCAATGTTTTTTCCTCCGGCCAGCGTAATAATTTCGTGAATATGAGAATTCTTCGGAGCAGTATAGTCACCAGAATCTCCAAAGCCCACCACATAATATACAGTTGGTCTCTTTTCTTCCGAAACAACGGGTATTTTTATATCAGAAAGGTTCGTCTTCAATATCCCAATCTGCTTTTTAGCAAATTCTTCCTTATTTAATATTTTTCCCAAAACTTCCAAGGCATTAAAAATTCCGGTTATGTTATTTTCCTCCTTCAAAGCTATTACCGGTATTCCCACTTTCTCAATTTTCTCTACATCCTCTTTCTGCACTATTGAACCGATT
>JAGVVH010000028.1 GCA_019135895.1 Bacteroidota bacterium
TCCTTAGCAGCAGCAATCAACTGAGGATTATTTGCCAACCCAAGATAATTATTAGCACAGAAATTCAATACTTTTTTTCCATTAGCTAAAGTAATTTCTCCTCCTTGAGGAGAAACAATAATTCTTTCATTTTTGTATAAACCGGCATTTTCAATCTCTGTCAATTCATTTTTTAAATAAGCCTGAAATTTTTGATACATAATATATAAAGTTTAATTTTATTAATAAAGATCTCCTATAGCTTTTAGCTCTTCGCTCTAAAGAAGTTTTTTCTTCAATACCCTAACCATATCTTCTGTCATAGAGGTTAGATCAAAAGAGGGATTCCAGCCCCATTCATTGCGGGCACAACTATCATCCATAGAGTTTGGCCATGAATCTGCAATATTTTGACGCAATGAATCTATCTTATATTCCATTCTAAAATCGGGAATTATTTTTTTAATTTCAGCATAAATCATTTCAGGGTCAAAACTCATTGAAGCAATATTAAAAGAGTTTCGGTGAATTAATTTAGAAGGATCAGCTTCCATCAGGTCAACGATCGACTTAAGCGCATCGGGCATATACATCATATCCATAAAAGTACCGGCTTTGAGTGGACATGTAAAAAATTCACCCTTAACAGCAGCATAATAGATTTCAACAGCATAATCTGTGGTACCACCACCGGGGAGCGTAACATTTGATATAATACCCGGAAAGCGAACCGAGCGGGTATCAACTCCAAAGCGTTTAAAGTAATAATCACTCAATAATTCTCCGGTAACTTTAGTAACACCATAAATAGTTTTGGGGCGTTGAATAGTATCTTGTGGAGTTCCATTCTTAGGTGTTTCAGGACCGAAAGCCCCGATTGAACTTGGAGTAAACAAAGCGGTATTAAACTCACGAGATACCTCAAGGCAGTTAATCAATGCGCCCACTCCCACATTCCAGCCTAATAAAGGATTTGCTTCAGCTTTAGCAGAGAGAATTGCAGCAAGATTGCAAATGGTATCGATTTTATATTTTTTTACAGCTTCAGCAATTTCTTGAGAATCAGTAGCATCGATTTTACAAGATGGACCACCTTCTGCAAGTGCTCCTTTTAATGGGAAAACACAATCAGCCGCTACAACATTATCTATTCCGTAAATATTACGCAAATATGGAGTTAATTCCGATCCAATCTGACCACTGGCACCAATGACTAATATTTTTTTCATTCTATTGAGTTTTATTTTTTGAGTTGCAAAAATACAAAAAAACAAATAGAAATAAATCTATTATTTCACTAATAATAACCATTGTGCCCCCATATTTATAAAAAAAAACTTACTTTTGGCGATTTTAAAAATCGACTCTAAATAGAGGTAATTATTATAAAAAAAGATGAATAATTTAAAGAAAAACAACAGAAAAGCCATCATCCTATTGTTTTCATTATTACTATTAGCCGGATGTAAGCAAAAAGAACTCAATCATTTTGAAGGACCTGCTTTAGGCAGTTCATATACCATTAGCTACTTCGGAAATGAAGATCCCTCCTTAAAAAAAGGGGTTGATTCACTTTTAAAAGAAATATCTCATCTTTTTTCAATTTTTGATTCAACTTCCATCGTTTCTCAAATTAATAAGGGTGAAGATATCGTGTTAAGTGATGAGCTAGTATCCATAATGTATCAATCACTTGAAATCAGTAAGAATACCAATGGAGCTTTTGATATCACTGTCGGGCCATTAGTGAATCTATGGGGATTTGGGCCAGAGAAAGTACACGATGATTCACAGAACAAAATTGACAGTATCAAATTATTTATCGGGTACGAAAAAATTTCGATAGCTAAGAACAGACTAATCAAATCCGACAATCGAATTCAACTTAATTTTAATGCTATAGCTGATGGATATGCAGCAGACAAGGTTTCAGAATATATGCTTAAGAAAGGTTATACTGATTGTTTAGTAGAAATTGGAGGAGAAATAATGTCTAATGGGACCAAAAACGGAAAACCATGGAGAATCGGAATCCAGTTCCCTACGAAAGAAAAAGATGAATCCATTAATGCACAATACTATTTTGAGGTTAAAAACAAGGCAGTTGCCACGAGTGGTAATTACAGAAACTATTTTGAAGAAAACGGAATCAAATACACTCACATTATTGATCCCCAAACGGGAAGACCTGAAAAGACAAATTTATTAAGTGTTACAGTGATTGCCGACAACTCAATGACAGCCGATGGATATGCTACGGCATTTATGGTTTTAGGACTTAAAAAATCGAAGAGAGTATTAGCAAATCAACCCTCATTAGCAGTTTTTTTTATCTATGATGATAATGGGAAAATCAATACTTTCCAAACAAATAACTTCCCTGAAAGAAAGAAATTAAATTAAAATTTTTCCGATAGGCAAAAAAAAAGGCTCATATAAATGAGCCTTTTTTAAAGATAGAATCTATAATTTATCTTGATTATCAAATAATTGTTTATTCAGCATATTGAATTTGTAAATAACAAAACATTCAAGTAAAACATAGAGCAACCAAATAACGATAGATGCCAACACAAGATTGAGGTGAGACAATTTATAAAACATAGCTCCGGTTCCCAAAAATGTGCTATTGAGACAAATTGGGATTAACACAATAGAAATTAAGAATAGTCCCCACCATAAACCCAGATAGAAATCGCCATCAATAGATTTTTTATCGCTTTTAATATCTTTGTCACCTAAAACATATTCTGTTTCACCCCAAATTTCATTAAAAACAGAATAAGGTTTAACAAAATTAAGGGCGGGAATAATCCATCCTACAAAAGCCCAAAAAGGACGAGTACCTTTTTTCATCCAAGAAGCAACATTGTGTAAATTTTCCAAATTTCTATAATTCCAAAAAGCAAACAAGAAAATTTTAAGAATACTTAAAAAGATAACGATATAAATAAAAACAGAAAAAGTACCTTTAATATTATCCTTTTGGGATTCCAAATCTTTATATTTTTTATCTATAGGTGCGAAATCTGCCTTTTTTATTTGAAAAATTGAATCGTTGGTAGCCTGGATATCTTTCTTCTCCTTGAGCATGTCCGATAATCTGTTTAGCTCATCACGATAGGTTTTAGCATCTTTAGGATTAGCAGGAATAGGTTTTGATTTCAAAGTATCCAAACGATAGGTATAATGAGCTACTGCAGCTGAATCCATTCTGGTGGGTTGTTCTGCAATTCTCAGACTATCCATAGCCTTCAAATAAGAGGGAGTTTCCGCAACAAAATTGACATTTACCTTATCGAATTTCATCAAGAAAATCATAGAAATCACAAAGAAAACAAAAATCAATATGTTAAGTAAAATCGTCAACTTACCTAATCCAGCATTGTTTTTAATATTTTTCATTCTTATTATATTTATTTAATTACTATTAATCAACAATTTACAAGTCAATAAGAAAATTATCAATTGTATGCAAAAATAAAAAAATTCTCATAATATCAACTCATAATTTAAAAATGAATAAAAAAAATTAATTTTGCACTCGTATGACAAAAAAACTATCCGCAATTCTTGTTAAATTTAAATCAGCCCTTAGAGGGCTTTATGATGATAGAGAAATTACAGCCATTTTTCTTCAATATCTTAGTGACAAGCTGAATATTTCTAAATATGAGTATTATCTTTCGCCTGAACAAGAAGTGGCTGATAATTTGGCAGCAATAATTGATCACGATATAGAAAGGCTCTCAAAAGGGGAGCCTGTTCAGTATATTTGTGAAAAAACATTTTTTTACGGGTTAGAACTTTACCTCAATCCCTCTGTTCTGATTCCCAGACCGGAAACTGAAGAACTTGTAGATCTTATTATTAAAGAGAATAAAAATAAAAAAATTGCTATTTTAGATATTGGAACCGGAAGTGGAGCAATCGCAATTTCATTAGCAAAAAATCTTCCTGATGCTCGAATTTCGGCCATAGACATCTCTGCAGAAGCATTGTCGAATGCCGAATTAAATGCTAAGAAACATGCTGTTTTAATTGACTTTACCATTCATGATATACGGAAAGAAATTCCGGTTTCTTCACTTGGAAACTTTGATATTATTGTGAGCAATCCTCCCTATATACCAGAGAATGAGAAAAAAAACATCCATCCGAATGTTGTTGAATATGAACCTAATATTGCGCTATTTGTCCCTGAAAATGATCCACTTATTTTTTATAAGAAAATTATATCTTTCTCAAAAAATCATTTAACTAAAGGGGGAATAGTTTATTTAGAAACTCATGAGAAATATCACAAAGAACTTGAAATTCTTTTTTTTGAATCAGGCTATATGGATATCAGGAAAATTAAAGACCTCAACGACAAACCAAGGATGTTGGTTTGCCGTAAGAAATAAAAAATAGTTTAGTTAATTTCTTCAAAAGAAGGAACATCACGCCAGGACCATTTATCGATAACAACACCTTTCTTCAACAAAATCAATCCCGGATTTGCATGAAGAGCATCGCGAACCATGAAGGGTCCCTTTATCGGGTCAATTTGATTATAATAGATTGGTATTGAAACTTCGTTCATTATTTTAAAAGAACTAATACTTTCGGGCGAAGAATTGGTAATACCCACTAAAGCAATTCCATTTTTTTGACAACTGTCAAGTAAAACTTTAAAATCTTTATCTTTAAAAAATTCCAATTTAACTTCATCCAAATCATGCATAAACATAAGGAGAAGAATTTGGTCTTCATCATTATTAATTAACTCAAAAGAGTGGTCAGCACCTAAAGAGTCAACCATATTAAAGCCTGCAATTTTTGGCTGTATAGCTTTAATTGTTACACTATCTTTTCTGTCCACATATTGATATTTATCATAGAAATCGGGAATAGAATCGGTAATTGAGGTCAATTCATCTTCGGATAGAATAACTTTACTACTATCAGTATTGTTTTGATAAATAAAAACGATATTTTTTTGAGCAGGTTTGTCGATAAAGAGTTCCACAATATTAGCTCCTTTTTTCCAATCGCTGAAATCAATAATCGGCAAGTGTCGATAGGAATAGAATTCAATCCCTGCCACCCAACAGTAATCACCGAAAATCTCCCAAAAGTAGTAAGACGAACTTCAGGAATTGATTTTCTTTTAAAAAAGATAATAAGTGTCGGGATCATTATACCCACATTTTTAAGAAAAGTATCAAAATTAGATAGCTTTATAGCTTTCCCAAAACAACCGCAATCTTTAACAACGCCGAAATTATAGCCATAATTCACTTCAAGGTACTCTGCCACGGCAAGCCACAGCGTAAGGAAAAAGAAAAAGAGCATAAAAAGCAGATACATAATGGAAGTAAACTTAACATAAATTCTGAATAAGAGCATAAAGCCAAGTGAAAACTCCAGAATAATCATCATCACTGCAATGAACATCGAAAAAGGATGAAAAAAGCCTATTCCGAATGAGATAAAATATTCATCAATTTTAATTGCAAATGCTATAGGATCAATGGCTTTGGTAAAACCGGAAAAAAGGAAAACTGCTGCAAGTAAAATTCTCAAAACTATTAACCATGGTTTTTCTTTTGTTTTCATTTTCATTAAATTTTTTGAATAAAATATTATGTAACAGAATTTTCATTTTCAATTACCAACCTGATAAGAGCAAACATTGCATAATTTATCATATCATAATAATTTGCACTCAACCCTTCAGATATGCAAGTAACCCCGTCATTATCTTCAATTTGCTTAACCCGAAGCAATTTCATTAGAATAATGTCAGTAAGGGAACTGATTCTCATTTTTCTCCATGCCTCATCATAGTCATGATTCTTATTCATCATCAGTTCCTTCGCATTAGCCATATATTTTTTAAAGAGTTCAATAGCCTCTTCAGGGGCCATGAGTTCATCAACTGTATCAGCCACTCCGACTTCAAGTTGAATCAAAGCCATTACAGAATAATTGACAATTCCAATAAATTCCGGGACTATTCCTTCTTCAATTTTTGCAATTCCTTTTTCTTGAATACTTCTGATTCTCTGTGCCTTTATATAAATCTGGTCAGTAAGAGAAGGCGTTCTGAGAATTCGCCATGCCGTTCCATAATCAACTGCCTTTTTAGAAAAAAGTTCCAGACACTGGGCAGCAACCAAATCAAATTCAGAAAAAGTATCCATCATAACTTTACTTCTTAATAAATTTTGCAACGTTAACCTGTTGAT
>JAGVVH010000421.1 GCA_019135895.1 Bacteroidota bacterium
TTCTTTTGGCTTTCTTGAACTGTTAAACATCATTTTTTGAATGGCGGGGTCTTTGTCAAGGGTCCCGACCGTAGGGAGGGACTTGTATAGCCTTGACATGAGCCTGCTATTCTGTAACTTTGTTTATCAGATCAAGAAAGTGGTTCTTTTCATTTGGAAACAGCTTTTCATCATGGTCTATATAAGGCAAAGCCCTGTAATAGGAGGACTTATCCATGGCCGTTTTAGCCATAAGAACTATGACGGACTCTTCATCCGGCATGGCGCTGCGCATCCGTAATACGTAAGCGCCCAGCCAACTGCATCTTGTGAATCTTGCCCGGGAGTGGCAAATTGCCCGCAAAAATTTCATGAGCACAACTTACACTTCTCAACAAGTTAAAGAGATTGTTGCCGGCTGGCATAATTCAGGACTGACCCCAGGTGGACTTTGCTAAGTCCAACAACATTTCCATTCATACACTCCGGTACTGGTTATATAAGCGGCAGACAAAAGCGGGCAACGGGAATGCATTTATCGAGCTTAAAAATGTTTTTAATGGAAGCGGCATTTTATTGCGGTACACCAATGGGGTAGAACTGCAATTACCTACAGGAACTTCTCTGCAAATGCTGAAGGCATTGATCAACCTGTAGGGATCATGTTTTCGGTTACCTCCGCCAGATACTTCCTTTTCAGGGAGAAAACTGACATGCGAAAGAGTTTTGACGGGCTCTGCGGATTAGTAAGCGGCCGGTTGGGACAAGACCCACGTAGCGGTGATGTGTTTATCTTCATATAATAAAGGTAGAAATCGCATAAAACTTCTCAGGTGGGAACCCGGTGGGTTCGTTTTGTTTTACAAGCGCCTTGAACAAGGCACTTTTGAATTGCCACAAATTGAAAAACCGGGTTTGAGTCAGGATATTGAATACGGACAACTGGCGATGATTATTACTGGTTTTTCCATGAAATATGCAAAAAAACGGAGGCGTTTTTAGTAACAAAAATTTGTTGGTAAATCGTCTGTAATGCCAATAAAATCAATGCTTTTCATGAGTATTTTTACCTCATGGCAAGCGAAGAAATGATCACCATATCGAAGACAGAATACCAGGAGTTGATTACCTTCAAGTCCGAGGTTGAATGGCTTAAACACCAGCTTGCCCAACTTCAGAGGATGATGTTCGGAGCCAAAAGCGAACGTTTTATAGCCCCGGACCCGCTTCAGGGATCTCTGTTTGATTTTCCTGCGCTGCAAGCACCTGAAAAGACGATGGAAGAGATCACCTACACCCGGGAGAAGCCCGAAAAGGGAAAGAAGAAACATTCTTACCGTGCTGAGATCCCCTCTCATTTTCCACGCAGAACTGAGATAATTGAACCGGAGAACCTTCCCGAAGGTGCCAAGAAGATCGGCACCATTACTACGGAAATTTTGGAATACAAACCTGCCAGTATCTTTGTTCAACAGATCGTGAGACCTAAATATGTGGTTGAGACCAACGATGAAGCCCCCCGTATTATTACGGCTGAACTTCCTTCTCTTCCTGTCCCAAAGGGGAATGCCGGTGCCTCGATGCTTGCTCATATCCTGGTCAGCAAGTTTGTTGATCATCTTCCGTACTACCGCCAAAGTCAGATCTTCAAGCGTCAGAAACTCCATATTCCTGATTCAACCATTGGTGGATGGGCCAACCGTTCCCTTGAAGACTGGTTGGTTTTGCCATGGGAAGCATTAAAAAAGGAAGTTCGCTCATCGGATTATCTGAAAGCAGATGAAACACCTATCCCGGTTCTTTCGGAAGACAAGCCCGGTGCTACTCACCGGGGATTCTTCTGGGTTTATCATGATCCCATCAAACGCATGGTGGTCTTTGATTACCGGCAAACCAGGGGTCAGGATGGTCCGAAAAGTTTTCTGAAAGATTTTAAAGGCTATCTTCAAACAGATGGTTATTCGGTTTACGACAACTTAGCCCCGCCTGAAAAGATAAAACTACTGACCTGTTTTGTACATAGCAGGAGAAAATTTGACCAGGCCAAGGCCAATGATCCTAAACGAGCTGGTGAAGCCTTAGCCATGATCCAGGATCTGTATGAGATTGAGGGAAAAGTCCGTGAACAGGAACTCTCGTTTGACCAAATCAAGGAGTTGCGGAAGAATGAAGCTGTGCCGATATTGGATAAGTTGGAAAATTGGTTGATTGACCAATCCATAAAGGTCTTACCTAAAAGTGCCATTGGCATAGCAGTGAACTATACAAAAAATCTTTGGCCAAGGTTAAGAAGATATGTTGATGATGGAAGGTTCCAAATAGACAACAATTTAATCGAGAACTGTATTAGACCGGTGGCTCTGGGTCGGAAAAATAATATGTTTGCCGGTTCACACCAGGGAGCCAGGAATGCTGCTGTGATTTACTCATTGCTGGCTACATGTAAACTTCGCGGGGTTGAACCCTTCGAATGGTTGACAAATACTTTGACGGTCATACCGGATTACCCGGCAATTCAGGTTCACAAACTACTTCCCGGCGAATAAACTAAAAAATCGGGCATCGACTAGATGCAGTTTACTGGGCGCTTACGTTGTTTTGAATATTGTCGCGTTGGCAAAAACCGTGACACCAGGAGGGGGTCCCCGGCGGGAGCCGGGGCAGGCCGCACCGCCGACCACCAAACGGACCTCTTTAGCCAGAAAATTCTCGCGGTGCGGAACGCCAATTGAATATACCGACCTGTTAGCTGCCGTTACTATTTTCGAAATGTTTCAAGAGCAGGAATCCTTTAAAAAGAGGGTTACTGAATTTATAACGTGCTTGTTTTGTCGAAATTTCAATTTTCTCAAGGATTTCACCCCTTTCTTTTGAGCATAGTTTGCCTAAATGATATTGATAAGCTTGCATTTTAAGATTTATGTTTAGTTTTTCTTTTAAAACATCTTCAAGATCTGAAGCTCTAAATGTTCCATGCTGGTCAGTCGGTGCTAACGCACATGCTATTAGAATCTGTGGAAAGTACGATTCTTTTTTTGTTGTGATTATAGAGCTTTTTGATAGGTATTCCTTATACTTTCATTTGTATTCTCTAGCGAATGTTTAATTGCGGCTGTAAAATCTTGAGGCTTAATTACTAAAGACATGCGGTTAAGTGCCGAAAGTGTAGAATACTTGCCTAATAAATGTGTAAAGTGAGGAAAGCCAGCCGAATATCGGACAATGTTTCTACTTATTCCCTCCTCCATTGTGATCCCAATAATCTTGTTAGCATTATCAATTATCTCCTTAAGCTCTCCATCCGACATACGCTCGAGGTAAATTTGCTTAATACATCTCTCAATAGATTGATGCTCACCTATTAGCTCATTTACAGTGTTACCAATGCCAACAAGCATTATAGTTATGTTTACGACCTGGTCAGAGCAAAACTTAATAATATTTGACATCCCTTGTATGAATTCCCTCCTTTTTACTTGGTCAAATTCGTCGAAAATAAACAGAATAGGTACGTTGAATTTTGTTAATTGGACCAGGATACTAGTGATTTCATCAATACTTGCATTCTGTTGATTACCTAATAGTTCCGCCATTGATGAAACACTGAGTATTTTTGTTTGGTCATTAGGATCTACTTTAAAGCCAATCTTTTTTCTATGTTCAACGCTATTAGGCAGTTGTTTAAAGATATTCTTCCAGACTCCATGCAATGTGCTGGAAGAGTTGCATGTTACATTTGGAGTTATAGCGATTCTATATCTATTGGCAACAATATTGGCAAGTGATGTTTTACCTACTCCACGTTCTCAATATAAAATAATGTGCTGACCTATTTCAAGCACTGCTTCATGGACTCGATCCAATTGGTGCTTTCATCCAAAAAATAACCGTTCCTCTTTAATTGGTGCTGTTGGAGAGTAAACTTCGGAGGTCTTTTTCCTTTTTTCATCAAAATTTGAACTTTTGTCCATGATTAATATTTTTTATTGTTTCGTCTAATGGCAGCTAACAGTTGATGGTATGGTGTCGTGCGGGATTACGAGGCGATTTCCTATCAGTTTACACCGACTTTTTTTACGAGCTACAAACGCTCGCATACCTCTGAAACCCGCATGCACTATACCATGTGTAATGTGCTGGCTTTATTCAAATTCAATCAATATATTCTTCGAAAATGTTAATCCATCTGAAGATTCACACGAAAATTTCACCTCATATTCTGATTTGTCAAATGTTGCTTTTTCAAAAAATTCGTTGCTAAAATCAATCACTTTATCTGCGCCCATACTGCAAAATGCCATATGATTTTCATACATATCTATTTCATTTCTTATCTTCTCATTATCAAATATAGTTGTCAATTCAGTAATCGTGTCTCCATTAAATACAAATGGTTTATTAAAAGTTAATGAGAAAGTCTCCTCGAGTAATGGATTGTCAATTTTACTAGGTAATGTCAAAGCATAACATGCATTACCAAAATCTAAAGAGTTTTGAGTAACAAATTCAGTATAGTATGAAATAACAAATACAAGTTTATCTTTCACAGTAGACGTACATGTATATACTATCTGCGTTTTATCATTGTATTTGTTTTCTTTTATTTCGGCTAGATTAAAACGGATGTCTGTTATTATAAAATGTTCTGTTCTACATCCTTGTCCTAGGTTGATTAGCAGAAAAATACTCAGTATTGCAACTATTCTTTTCATATCAATTTATTTTTGGTTATGCACGTCGGTTTCTCGTTTAGCTTGCACCTAACGGCTCGGGTGTATGCCGAGCGAACAGCAGGGATTTGCGAAAGCAAAGCCGGAAAACTGGAGCCGGCATCGCCCGCTGGTCGTTCGGTATAACACCGTGTTATGCGCAGTCAATTATTTTTAAAAATTCTAAACTGTTTGAAAGACTGTAAACAGGAAACAAAAATGCAGTGATTTCGGCAAAAAGAAATACAGTCATTTTGGGAACAACAGTGCAGTAATTTTGGGAACAATACTGCAGTGATCCTGGCGTAAAAATAAGCCAATTTTTTTTTGCTTGTTTCATCGATTTTCAGAAAATTGTTTGTCTGTTTTGAAACAAAGAATTGGTTTCCTTCTTCCCTTCCCAAAGGCAGTGTCATAATGTCATCGATTACGATAAGATGTGCTTCTGTGAGGCGCTTGTACTCTTTTGCAGCGGAGGGAGTATGATCCTTCAACCTCAGACAATATAGAATATCGTTCATTCCACGGAAGTAAGCTTTATATCCTCGCCGGATGGCATCATAGCAGAAACCGGCTGAGATGAAGGTTTTTCCTGTGCCTGATGGTCCGCTGAACATTATATTATAGCATTGGTCCAGCCAGTTCAGTTCACGCAGTTGGTTCATTTGTGTGGCCGACAGCCCGGCATTAAACCGGTGATCATAGTTGTCCAGGTTGTGGGAAAGTGGCAGTTTGGCCAGTTTCAGCTTAACAGTAAGCTGTCTGGCTTCCCTGCCCTTGATCTCCTCAGTAAAGAGGTTATAAAGGAACTCATCATAACTGGGAGAGTTTTGTTCAGCTTCATCCAGCAGCCGGGTAATGTTTCCACCGATTCCGGAAAGCCTCAGGCGCGTAGCCTGACGTTTAATAAGCGGTATGAACTGGCTCATTGCTTTGCAGGGTTTGGTTAAAAATCAGCTCATACTCCTTGATGTCAGACCTGGCCGGCTCCATATGGGCGATCAACTGTGTCTTGGCATCTCCCAGAGGCTTGATGGCAGGCCTTATGGTTTTTTTGACCTTATCGACCTTCTTGTTCTCAAGAATGGATTTGAAGTCATTGGCGCTGAAAAGACTGTTGTGTACACAGAACTCCAGGGCAGCTTCCGATCGCTCCCTTCCGCTCTTCTCTGCCCAAAGAAGTACAGTCGAAAGCTGGTCACGGACATAACGGGGATAAAGGATATTGATCTTTTCAATAAATAGCTCAATGCTACTGCTGCCTCTGAAGAACTCCCGGGTTTTTTCCCTGAGCGCATCCAGCCTGAGGGAAGTATCCCGTCGATGATTGGTATTAATAACATTGTTCCCCACACCTTCCGGAATCAGGTGGGTAGCCAGAACATTGCCACCGGCATCTTTTATTACCAGTTGATTGTCGTTTTCTGTGACATAAGCCCGCGTCTCTTCGTTACGGTATGTGCCAAAAGGAAGGGAATAAATGTTCCCGTGGTACTTGATGGAGTTGGTCTTGATGACCTTATACCCGTTGTCCTTTATCGTCGGATACAATGGAATCCATTTTTGAAGATAAGGTTGTTCAACAACCCATTGTTCCTGGGGAATCTTACGCGTTGTATTATGCACCATGCCATTACCGGTTCTTAAAAGCCAAGCCGAAGCTTGCTGGTTGAGAATCTCAATGCTGATAAAAGTCCTTTGAAAGAGAAAGTTGCCTTTGGTGTATTTAATTGTGTTCTCTACTTTCCCTTTGCTTTCAGGATCAGAAGCACGGCAAAAAATTACCTTAAATGGCCGGCTGGCCTGATAGCGCTCAAAGGCTTCGGTCATACGGTAATCTCCCCGGTTCTCACTGTAAAGAAACACGCTGGCCTGATCATATACGATCTCTGAAGGAATCCCCCTGAAGAACTCGAAAGCCTTCTCATGAGCGATGACCGCCTCTTCAGAGGTAAAAGGCTTGTCCCGGAAAAGAAGAAACTTTTGCCGGCTGAAACAAAGAAGCATGATGAAAAAATAGACCTTAACCCATTGGCCGGCGCTTGTACGTAGCTTCTTCTCCCCAAAGTCCACCTGTGCCTGTTGTCCGGGTGGGAGATCGGCAAGTGCGGAGTATTGCCTTTCACTGGCACTTACCTTGGGAATATTAAAGTCCCTGCGAAGGAGCATCACGAAGTTATAAATGGTTTTTGGGTCAACCTTGGGAAAATCCGGATAACTTTCCTTCAGCTTATCGTGCATCACTGCTGCCGGTGTATACGGGTACTTTTGAAGATAGTTGACAATAAAATCCTTGTAGGGATCCAATAATCGCTCTTTTGACCATCGGTTTTCTGAAAACTTGTCAAACTCTTCCTGGGTCATCTCCAGAAACTTCTTTACAGTCCGGAAGTTCAACAAAAGATGGTCTGCAATACGCTGAATGGTGAAATGTTCAACATTGCGCAATCTGTGAATGTCATGATACATAATGATAAGTTTTTTTTGCTGTGTATCCATTGCAGTCATTTTTAAATACGGGCCGCAATGTAACACTGGTTAATAATAAAAATCACACTTATCACTGTATTCTTGTTCCCATTTTTACTGTATTCCTGTTCCCGATTTTACTGCATTGTGATTCCCAAAAACATTGTATTTGTTGTTCCCGGTTACACC
>JAGVVH010000137.1 GCA_019135895.1 Bacteroidota bacterium
GCACAATCAGCATCCTCACTCTGGAAGACTCCGGCAACGAAAACAGTACCACCCATGTTCCTGACAGCGTTCGCATAGTTACGAACTATCTGAAGCTCGCTCGCCTGCATTTTACCCTCCTTTATTACATATTGCCTTACAAACTTCTTTCCTCCAACTACCTGACATTTAGTACCATTAAAGAAATGATAATTGTCATATTCAATATCCTCAACGTAATCGATAACGTAGTTAGGCATTCCTTTGAAATATGGAGCATCTTTATATTCATCATCCTGAGCCTGAAGTTTCCACAGTGAAGTACCTGCTAGAATTAAAAGAGTACAGGTAATAAATTTTAAGTAGTGATTAGGAGATTTCATAATATCCAAAATTAAGGTCCAATGTAAGCATTCGGCCTCCCGCATGTTGACAGATACCTGAACTGGACTTAACTTGCCATGTTCAATTTCCAGTACAACTTTTTTGGAGTTCTTTGAAATTCTTTAGAAAATGATCGGACAGTTCAGCTTTTTCCAATGATATCCAGTAATCATTGGATTTCTATTGGAGCTTCCTGGATTTCACGGGCAGCCTTCCAGTTGTGTGGCAGAAGATCCGCCAGGTCAAGACTGTAATCACTATTATAATAGGGTATCTTTGTCAGGACATCCGTCAGCCACTCCCTGGGATTTACGTCCGTTGCAGCGCAGCATCCAAGCAGTGAGTACATGACCGCTGCATTCTCTGCCGCATCATGATTGCCACAGAAGAGGTAATTCTTTCTGCCCAGTTTATGTAAAACTTTCCATAAGTTGGGTTATGCATAGTAAATAATTATGTAAAGTTACCACACATAAGCATCATCTATACAAACAGTTATTATATTAAGAGCAAGTAAAAACTTTCCATAATAATTAAGCCTATTTTTATACATGTGGTGCTTTTACCACTAATTAAAATAGGTATTATTATGGAACACAAAACTTTTAAACAAGTCACTTCTCAAGCTTTAATTTTCTTGAGAGATAGACTATCCCGTGCTGATGGGACTCTACATTATTATCATTGTAAATGGCTCCCAATCAAGCGATATATGCAATCCAAAAGCATTAATTTTATTGACGCTGAAGTTTGTAAAGAATGTCTTTTACAGATATTTGGGAATCGAGATTATTGCACCTTATCTAAATATGAAAAGGACACTGTAAAAGCCTTTAATGTTCTCATCGAGTTCATCGAGACTGGTGGCATTCAACCTACGAAAGAAGCTACTGATTTTAAAGGACCAGTAGGAGAATTAATGATTAACTATCTCGCATTTAAATCATCACAAAGATTGGCGAAACACACTATTGATGAGTATGAGCAACATCTTTTTAGGTTCCTGCGATTTCTAAATGGGGAAAACGTAGTGTCAATAAATACAGTCAATCAATTACATATACTCAATTACATTAAAAGTATAAATCCGCAAAAGATATCTCTTGCGCATATATCTATTCGAACACTGAGAGACTTCTTTAAGTATTTATATGCTCAAGGAGTTCTTGAAAGGAATTTTTCATCTATGATGCCTAAGGATGTCTACAAGGCTCAGGCACAAATGCCTTCCACCTATACATTGGAGGAAATTGAGAGGTTAATTGCTGTAGTTGACAGAAATAATGCGGTAGGTAAACGTGACTATGCTATCATTTTATTAGCTGCCAGACTTGGATTACGAGCCTCTGATATTGCTAATCTCAAGTTCGACAATATATTTTGGGAACAAAATACTATTAGTTTTTATCAGTATAAGACTGGGAATAAACTCGAACTACCCTTGTTATCCGAAGTAGGAAACGCGATTGTAGACTATTTAAAATTCAGTAGGCCACAATCTGATGAACCTTTCGTTTTTCTATGTGCCCGATCACCTTTTAATCCAATTCATACATCTGTCGTTACTAAAATTGTACAAAATTCTTTTGCAAAAACGGGCATCAATACTAAATACAGAAGGCATGGGCCTCATGCTCTCCGCCACAGCCTTGCCGATCGGCTATTAGAAAATCAAACCATATTACCAGTGATTTCTGAAGTGCTTGGACATGAAAATACAGAATCAACCAGATTTTATCTCAGGATAGACTTAACATCCCTCAGGCAATGTGTATTGGAAGTTCCTGCTGTAACACCCGGATTTTACTCGCAGAAAGGAGGGTTCTTCTATGAATAAATACCGGTTTTGGGGCATATACGCTCCATATATAAGACAACTTATTGATCTTAAAAGGAGTTTGGGATTTAAATATATAACTGAAGAAACAATATACTCTATTTTTGATCGGTATACAATTGAAATGGGTGAAACTGAAGTGGGCATCTCCAAAGAACTTGCTGAAAATTGGTGTCAACGCAAAAATAATGAGTCAGACTCATATCGGTTCCACAGAGGTGTCTGCATAAATCAATTATCCTCTTTTCTGTGTAAGATCGGAATACGGTCTTATATTCCCCGACTCCCTAAGTGCATGGACTCATTTACTCCTTATATTTTCTCAAAAGTAGAAATTGCAGCCATATTTAATGCGGCTGATAAACTTAAAGCGCAGAGAAAAATGATGAACTCTATGCTATTTGTAATGCCTGCCATACTTCGACTATTATACTCTACAGGACTACGTATTGGGGAAGCTGTGGTATTACAGAATAAAGATGTTAATCTTACGGATAACTTTCTTGTAATAAGGGACTCAAAAAATGGAAAACAACGAATGATCCCTATCTCAGAATCATTATCATCAGTCTGTAAAGAATACGCTCGTTATCGAGACTTGCTCCCTTTGTCAAGATCAGAAAATGATCGTTTTTTTGTATCGCTGAATGG
This sequence comes from Bacteroidota bacterium, assembly GCA_019135895.1. Taxonomy (GTDB): domain Bacteria; phylum Bacteroidota; class Bacteroidia; order Bacteroidales; family WCHB1-69; genus JAGVVH01. The sequence goes on from JAGVVH010000137.1 coordinate 2,852, forward strand.
ATCTGCATGTACCGAAGATGCAGTCTACAGAAGATTCCAAGATATACTCAAAATGGCGGGTATACCCTTTGTCGGTAATCATAATGGCCCCAGGGTGCATGATCTTCGCCATACCTTTGCCGTAACCTCACTGGCCCATATGGCTGAGTCTGGCGTTGATCTGTATAGCACGCTTCCAATTCTGTCCACATATCTTGGTCACCAGTCATTAAGTTCTACCAACTCTTACGTGAGACTGACCGCAGAGATGTATCCTGGATTGCTTAAGGATATAGATATGGTTTGTCTTAACGTATTTCCTGATATCAAGTGTCATGAAGCCAACTGATTTTTCCAGATATCTGACAGACTATCTTACAAGATATTTGTCTCACGAAAGAGGATCCAGTCCCAATACAATCACCGCTTATCGGGATACATTTGTTCTCTTTATTAATTTTATGGAGCGTATTCGGAAGATAAAGACTGAGAAACTTTATTTGAAATCAATAACCAAAGAATCTGTTGTGGCGTTCCTTGATTGGCTTCAATCAGAACGAAAATGCAGTGATACAACCAGAAACTTACGTTTGGCGACATTACATTCTTTTTTCCGGTACGTTCAATATCAAAATCCGGATAACCTGTATGAATATCAGAATATAATGTCTATCAAGTTGAAAAAGACCAGGCAAATCACAATGAATTATCTTACAACAGAAGGAATTAAATTACTTCTGGAGCAGCCCGATCTTTCATCAGGAAAAGGGAGACGCGACTTAGCTCTTTTATCACTTTTGTATGACACGGGATCAAGAGTTCAAAAATTAATAGACTTAACTCCTTCAGCAATAAGATTGGATAACCCTTATACCATTAAGGTTACAGGTAAAGGAAATAAAACACGCATAGTGCCTCTGTTGGAACAGCAAGTAAAAATCTTAAAAAACTATTTAAACGAACACTGCCTTCTAACTCCTCAATTGAGATTGCATCCATTGTTCTTCAACAGTCGTAAAGAAAAACTTACGCGCCCAGGTGTTACTCATATACTGTTGAAATATGCGAAAAAAGCTAGAGTGAAAAATCCAAAATTAATACCCGAGAAGCTAAGTTGCCATTCTTTGAGACATTCCAAAGCAATGCATCTATTGCAAGCAGGGGTGAATTTGGTTTATATTCGTGACATTCTTGGTCATGTATCTGTTCAGACAACTGAAATCTATGCAAGAGCCGATTCCTTACAAAAGCGAAAAGCTATTGAACAAGCTTATGTAGAGGTGTCGCCAAAGGAAGTACCGGTCTGGGAAAGTAACAAAAACTTGCTTGGATGGTTAAAAAGCTTCTAATTGGATAAAATTTTATGTAAAGTAATATGCGTTATTACTTGTATCAAAACTCTGATTATTAATAAATAACAAAATGTTGCTTTACATAATTATTTACTATGCATAACCCAGTTTATGTAAAACTTTCCATAAGTTGGGACGGAAGAACTATCTCTTTGCCGGATCCCATGAAGCTGCACAGCAGGCAGCGATGATATACTCGTTCCTTGGTACCTGCAAGATCAATAACATCGAACCTTACTCCTGGCTAAAGGATACTCTCGATAGAATCCAGGATCACTCAATCCAGAAACTTGACGAACTATTACCCAGCTAATTGAGTCAATAAAAATCATTCCTGAAAAAACAAGAGGTATCAAGCCGAAGGCTTACTATGTAGAAAGGTATCTTCAAGTTGATTAATAAGGTCAATCTTTCTCCTTCGGGCTATCGGCAACTGAATTGATGAGTGTAAAATCAACGTCTTATTGTGAAGAATCTCAGTAAGAAAGTCAATATTAATAAGGTATGATTTATGGATCCTTTTAAATCTATTTTTGGGTAGAATGGATTGGAAGTATCCTAAATTCTTTGTTACTACAAACTCTTTTTTCTTTGCATATATTCTGCAATAGCTTCCTTCTGCTTTACAATAGATAATACTTTCTATTCTTATTATCTCAATTTTACCGGATTCAGAAATAGCAATCTTTAAAGCATTTTGAGCATCAGCGGAATTTTTGTCTATCTCAGCCATCGTTAATGCATTTTATATGATAAAAAGTGCTGGTCTTATGAATTATTTCTTCATTAGACACAGGTCTATATATAGTTTAATATGGATTGACCCTCAATTGTTACCCAGAAATTTCATTTTTTTATTCATATTTTCAACATATAGGGTCTTTAAGTATCAGTTGTTAACTTGGCATAAATATGACAGTCTCACTGACCGCTTCTCGTCAACTCAACAACCAGGGTGAATTATTATTAAGGTCCGTTAAAGTGAGGTTAATAAGAGTTAATGAAAAGTTAAAACCTGTATGAATTCCGGGATGATAAGTTAAATTTGCTTCATGAATAAAAGAAAATTCATCATTCTGATCTTCATGATGCTTATCTCCCTGGCAGGCATAACCTGGATCCAGCTTGTCTGGATCAGGAATGCTGTCAGGATCGAGAACGGCAAGTTCAACGCCATTGCAATTGAAGGTATCAGCGATGCTGCCAATAGCATAGAATCGTCGAGGAAAATGAATTTTTTCAATTCCTATGTTTTTCATCAGGGGGATCCTCTGAATGATACCTTAAGCGGCCTTTCAGGCTATCTCCGGGTGGGCAGTTATTCTTCTGCAGGCAGTGGCAATTTCAGCGTCAGGATAACAAATCAGTCGATAACTCAGGAATACGGAAAAGAACCTGTTGTTGTTACTCATGATACAATTATTTCTTCAGATTCCGGGACTTTTATTATGACTTCACCTGATGATCCGGGCAAAATGACAATCGTTGAGAACAAGGATGCCAATACTGATAATAATGGAGGTGTTTACGTCAGACAGGATGATTATGTTGAACTGATAAAAAAGAGGTATAATGAATTACAGAACATAGGCAACCAGATGTTATCGGAGGT
>JAGVVH010000087.1 GCA_019135895.1 Bacteroidota bacterium
GGGGGGGTGTAGGGGGAGCCGCTAAAAAAATGAAAGGAAATTTTATGGTTTTGTTTCCGCCGCTTCATATTTACCTTATGATTATTTTTTGCTATCATAGTAATAAGTTAGGTAATCCCTCATAGCCATTACTCTAATTATAGTAATATATTACAATGTCTGCAAGCAAAAAATCAACAATAGCCAGTAACATAAAGAAATACCGACAAAAACTCGGCATTTCTCAAGATCGTCTTTCTAAAATGGCGGATGTTACCTACAACACAATAATCAAGATAGAATCGGGAGGTAGCCAGAACCCGACCATTGATACCCTTTCAAAAATAGCAAAGGCGCTTGATGTTAGCGTGGATGATTTAATACAAAAATAATTATGACTAAAATCATAAAATCCAATACATCAATAGATGAGCCGCTAGAAAAACGCGAGCTTGAAAAAGCTATTTCAGAAAAGGAACAAAAGCTCAATGATCTGATTGAGGAAATAGAGCAGCTCAAAATTGATTTAACTGCCGTAAAGCAGGAGTACGACGTAAAGGCTGGGCGGCTCTATTTGAAATTGGACGAGCTTGATTTGGAGATTTTGAAATTCAAGAAGATCGAAGATTTGATAAACAAAGGATTTTCTTTTGAAGAAGCGCAAAAAATAGTAGAGGAAACATTGAAGAAAAGGCGTGAGCAAATTGAGGAGGAATATAAAAGATTAGATGAGGAAGAAAAAGAAATAGAAACGCGCAAGGATATTTCTACTAAGGATAAGGAAGAATTGAAGAAATTATGGCGTAAGCTCGCACATAAATATCACCCGGACAAGGTTGGCGGCGATGATGAAATGATGAAAAAAATCAACAAGGCATATGCCGAGGGTGATTTAGAAACATTGCGCTCCATTGACCAGACTGGAGCTGGAGACGACATAGAAACGCAAACCATTGAAGCATTGAAGCATAAATTGGCTGGACTTGAAACATCAATCAAAAAAATTCATCAAGAATATGAATCACTCAAAAAATCGGAGTGGTTCATATTGCGGGAAAATATAGAAAAGGCAAAAAAGCATGACCGCGATATTTTGAGCGAGCTAGCTGATAAAATTTTGTCTGATATTGCCAAAAAAGAAAATCAGGTTAGCGAATTAAAGAAAAAATATGGACAAGGATAAACAAATTCAAAAAGTTTCTAAATTATCGCTTGAAAAATTAAGCGAAGATTCAAAACTCGTAAAACGGGGTTTGAGGGATTTAAGTATATGGCCCAAAATTGAGGAGCTTTTCGCAAAATTAAAATTGGCGTATGAAGCTGGGAAAATCGAGGAGTGTGTAAAGATTGCAGAGGAAATATTGCAAACTGATTCAAACCATTTTTTTACGCTTTGTTACTACGGTCGCTCCCTCTATCTTCTTAGGAGTTACGAGAAAGCCATGAAAATTTTAGATCAATGCCTAGAAGAAGAGAAAGAATACCATTTTTTGTGGTCATTTAGAGGCGATGTTTTGTATAAGTTAGGTCAATACGAGGAAGCGGCTATCAGTTATGACGAAGCGTTAAAATGTGAATTATACAGGGTCTGGCATATAGCAAACGAAGATACTACGAAATCGAGTGGTGATGATCGCAATGCCGCCACGCCCGAACAACTTAATATATTGGATAATTACCTTTATTACATTGAAGAAGATAAAACTTCAGATGAAATCGGCTATTTTAGAAAAGCTGAATTCTACTTGTCTACTAGAGCTGGAATATATAATGCATACAAAGAGAATGATGTTGGTATTAAGCGGGCAGTCGAAGCGTTGAAAAAAGTGGTGGAGCTTAATCCAAAAAATTGGTATGCGTTGAACCAACTTACTGGAGCTCTGGAGTTTTTAGCAAAAAAGATTGTGGGCGATAACAATAGTGGTGCACTGGCTTACATTGAAGATGCCTTAAAGTATGCCCCAAATAATACAAACTTGATTTCTATAAAGGCGATTTTACTTGACGCACTTGGAGATAAGGAGAAGGCAATTAAGCTGATAAGAATTGCAAAAGAAAAAGATCCCGACAACGAAGACCTAGATAATGTTTATCAGAAAATAAACAGTTTATCGTAACCACAAAAATATGAAAGAAAAAATTAATTTGGTTGAATACATTGGTGGAGCGTTTCTCCTAATAGTTGCTTTTATTTCAATAGTAAACCTTACTGCGGGACTCATCGGAGGCATTTGGTTATTATTTGAAGGGTTGTTTTCCGAAGTTATAGCCGGATTTTTGTATAGTATTTTCGGACATTACATTTTAGGTTTTGTGATGATGATTACTCTTGTTTTTGGTGCCCCAGGTACTGCATTGTTTGAAAAACAAAAATATATACTCGGGTCTATTTTTCTCTTACTCAACCAAATTGTCACAATAGGAATTGTCTACTTCTCCGTGATGTACGTCTTTGGAGTGGCAGTACAACTATCAGAATATGCAAATTATATCCCCGTTCTACTCTTTGCGTACGCCGTGAGTTTCGCACCTTGGGCATTTTTGGCGAATGAAGATAAAAAGGCAGGAAATCAAAACGCCGCGATTATGGTCATCAGTGGTCAGATTGGATTTGTGCTTGGTGTTATTTTGATGCTTATAACAGGACAAGGAGTATGGGTTTCTATTTTGTTCCTTGTTGGATTGCTTGGCGCTACAGTTCTTAACATCATTCCTGTAATTGGAGAAATGAGAACGAAGAAAACTCTACATACTTATGAACAGCAATAAAAAGAAAAACATCGCATTACTCATCGCCGCCGCTTTTTTGTTCCTGGCCTTGTTTGACGGTTGGCCTTACGGATTTTTTACACTCTTGAGATTTGTAGTGTTTGCAAGCTCTGCGTATGTCGCGTGGATGGCATATGAAGCACAAAAAGAGAAGTGGGTTTGGATTTTCGGATCTCTAGCAGTACTTTTCAATCCGTTCATCATTATTCACCTTGACCGCGAGATTTGGAGTGTTATTGATTTGATTGTAGCGGTGTTCATGATCATTTCTGTATTTATTCTTAAACTAAAACCTCATTTAACCACCCATGATTCAAAAGGATGAAATTGAGGCAAAGGCAAAAGAGTTTGAAATCCACGTAGCAAATCTCCAGCGTGATTATGTTTTTGGTTGGCTTCTCTTTGGAATTTTTACCGTTAGCGATCTAAGGGATACAATTTTTCTCAAAGGAGGCAACGCCTTGAGAAAAGGGTATTTTGAAAATACTCGGTTTTCTTCCGATTTAGACTTTGGTATTCCAAATGACATAGATCAAAATATTTTGCTCGAAGAGATGAATAAAGTTTGCGACTTTATTCATGAAAAAGCAGGGGTCGATTTTGTAAAGGAAGATAACCGAGTAGAAGAAAAATTTGTAGCGACTGATTCGCCGTTGCCCGATCTTCGTGTCTATGAAGCACGAATTTACTTTAAGGACTTCCATGGAAAAGCTGACCATATAAAAATCAAAATCTCAATGGATATTACCCGATTCGATAAGGTTCTATTGCCATTGCAGACAGTCGACTTGATTCATCCGTACTCTGATTCAGATGAGGTGGCATGCAAAATAAAATGCATGAAATTGGAAGAAATAATTGCTACGAAATTGAAGTGTCTTTTACAAAGACAACACGCGCCAGATTTATTCGATTATGCTTACTCGATCAAACTCTTGGGCGGTGAACTAGACAAAGAAGAAGTTGCACGAACACTTGTACAAAAAACTATTTTTGGGAGAAATCCGCATGTTTTGAAAGAAATACTGCATAAGACTTCTTTTGATCATTTCAAAGAGTACTGGAGCAAAAGTGTTGTTTGTGCCAAGCAATTTATCTTTGGCGTAGAGGAAGCGATCGAAGTATTTCTTTCTGATTTGGAGGCATTGTTTGGTATATACCCTGATAATGGACAGGCACAATTTGCATATTTTGGTGCTGATTTACGCATGCCGATAATGCAGGCCGCACGTACTCAAACACTTCTCAAAATACGTTACAAAGGTGAAGAACGAGTTGTAGAACCATACTCACTTAAATACCAACAACGGCGCGACGGAGTGGAGAGAGAATATTTCTTCGCTTATAAACTTAGTGGTGGGCAAAGTGACCCAGGAATAAAAAGATTTGTTGCGGAGCATATGGAAAGTATCGAAAACACTGATACTACTTTTAATCCTAGACATCAAATTGAGTTATCGAAAGCTGGTGAATTGCCTGAGGATCGTTATATGTTTGACCCCAATAAGCCAGTGAGGGCGCCACGTCAAAGCAAAGGGACACGAATTTCTAAGCCACGAAGAACGAGGGTTTCGTCATACGGGCCAACCTATATTTATCAATGCGGGAGTTGTGGTAAGAAATTCTACAGGAAAACGCAAAGTTCCACTCTAAAAGTCCACAAATCCAAATCTGGCTTTCAATGCTACGGTTATGCCGTATATGTTGGAATGAAGTATTGAGGGAGTTAATCCCCGCTGTTTTACAATTTCTCCTAGAACGGCGGGGATTATTTTGCGCGCACTGGGCGGGTGGGGCAAGCACAAAGAGCTACCACGAACGTCACCGAAGCCACAGAGCGAACACAAAGCAAGCACCGAGCAGGCATCGTGAGCGAAGCGAGCGGCCAGTGCGAGATGTTTGCGAAGTGTGAGCGGACGACCGAGCTACCACAAAACTCGGAGAGGAAGCGCCTCGCCGACGCGAATGACGGAAGAAAGGACGGACAAAATATTGCCACAATGCTAAAATATAAATACGAGTCCTTTTTGGAGGAATGAAGCGGCGGAAACAAAACCATAAAATTTCCTTTCATTTTTTTAGCGGCTCCCCCTACACCCCCCCCGCCGAAAATGGATAGGTAAGGAAATTTTTGGTTTTGGTTCGCGACCGGAGGGAGCGCGAGGCGCGCCACGTTCGCTTCACCACGCAATCGGAGCGTACGATTTGGGTTCAAGCCACCACGCACGCGGAGCGTGCGTCAGTCGTCAAAATCCTGCGGATTTTGCTCAAAAAATGTTCGAACTTCAATCAAAAAACACCGCAACACGCAACACAAAATAAAAATAGCTATATTATAGCTATTTTTATTTTGTGGCTAGAAAGAGACGCAGGCCTTCGGTTCTGAGAGCTCAGGCTCGAAGAGGTTCGAAAGCCGCAGGCAGAGAAAAGTTTGGAAAACTTTTCTACCTGCCGAGGCGGGAGAGAAAGTAGCCACAGATCCAGCCACAGATCGGACCTGTGGCTAGGCTAGCCACAGGTCCGACCTGTGGCTGGACATTGTCACTTTGTAGTTTGTTACTGGTAGGTAATAAAAATAATTAAAAATGAATAAGCTTACTTAAAATATGTTAAGATGATTATATAATTCATGAAAGTTACGCAGTTAGATAACAATTGGCACAATTTAGATAGTAGCGAAGTGATTAAGTCTTTTGGGCTTGATGTTTCTTTGGGTTTGGATTCATTAAAGATTGGGGAGCAAGAAAAGATTTTTGGTAAAAACAAATTACCCAAAGAGAAACAATTATCTCAGTTAAAAATATTTTTAAGTCAACTTAAAAGTCCCCTCATATATATATTAATTTTTGCGGGCATAATCACTTTTGTATTAAAAGAATATACTGATGCTTTAATAATATCAGTAGCCGTTGTTATTAATACTATTGTTGGTTTTATTCAAGAAAGCAAATCATCTAAGGCTCTCAATAAACTAAAAAAAGTTTTGAGTCTGAAAGCGATAGTTTTAAGAGAGGGGCAGATTAAAGAAATCCAAGCCGAAGATCTAGTTCCCGGGGATATAATTTTTCTTAGGCCAGGAGAT
>JAGVVH010000251.1 GCA_019135895.1 Bacteroidota bacterium
GACAATTCCTCAATTATGATGTAAAGATACTCATTATTCTGTCCGAATAGAATTTGGCTAATACCTTATCATTGGGGCTAACGTTCGGCGGTATGTGTTGTTGGCGCCGAGTCGGGGTGGCGCGTGTTTTTGCACTCGTGGTGCGCTGCAGGGATATGATTGTTACTTGTTTATTCTCGCGTTGGCAAAAACCGTGACACCAGGCGGGGGGCCCCGGTGGAAGCCAGGGCAGGCCGCACCGCTGACCACTTAACGGTCCTCTTTAGCCAGAAGATTCTCGCGGTGCGGAGCGCCAATGACATATACCGACCTGTTAGCAAGCGTTTTAATTCAGCCAACCAAAAATTGTATTGGTATTCCGGTCAATTACAATTTGAAATGTGTCCGATAAATCAGATGAGAAATTTATGATACTATCCTGATTTGCAACTATATCAGACCACCATTGGGGAATTTTAATGCCTTTGGGTGGCATATATTCAATTGATGAAGTCTGAAAAGATGCATATAGTTTATCCATTTCTTGTTGTGACACCGAATAACTGAAAATACAAGTATTCATATCTAGATTTGTTCTTAGATATATATTCTCCATGGATTCAGAAATGAACTCTTTTGGTATCCACATTTTATTAAAGAGGCCTGCATTACTAGCCGATTCGTAATCATCATATTTTGATTCAACCTGATCCAAGTTACAAGAATTCATAACGAATATGGCTAAAACGAAATATATGATTCCAGGTCTCATCCCTTATATTTCCAAAGTGTGATAATGCTTGCTAACGTTCGGCGGTATGTGTTGTTGGCGCCGAACGTTCGGCGGTATGTGTTGTTGGCGCCGAGTCGCGGTGGCGCGTGTTTTTGCATTCGTGATGCGCTGCAGGGCTATGATTGTTATTTGTTTATTCTCGCGTTGGCAAAAACCGTGACACCAGGCGGGAGTCCCCGGCGGTAGCCGGGGCAGACCGTGGCGCCAGCCACAAAACCGCCTCTTTAGTTACCCAATTGTCGCGCCACGGAGCGCCAATGACATATACCGGCCTGTTAGGGATAGTAGCGGTTTTATTTTTACTTGTTCAAAACAGAGAAGAACTCACTAGAGTGGTACTTAATATTCTGTTTGTTGCTATTAATCTAAGTTGCGGCGCGTTGGAGAGTTACTCTGCAGCGTGTTGTTCAGCTGCCCCCCATGTAGATGTGATAAACGCACATAGCTACATCTTCAATTACATGAGCCGCTATTGGCCCTAACGTTCGGCGGTATGTGCAGTTGGCGCAGAGTCGCGGTGGCGCGCGTTTTTGCACTCGTGGTGCGATGCAGGGTTATGATGTTGAATTGTTTATTCTCGCGTTGGCAAAAACCGTGACACCAAGAGGGAGTCCCCGGCGGGAGCCGGGGCAGGCCGTACCGCTGACCACTTAGCATTCTTCTTTAGCCAGAAAGTTCTCGCGGTACGGAAAGCCAATTGCATATACCGACCTGTTAGGCACTGGGCATATTATTCTTTCTCAATTGGGTCCTCAAGGGTATCCCAAACCATGGAATGCATTTTATAATCAAACCACTCTTTAAATAATTTGAAGCTTCTGTTTTGTACCCACATTGTTTCATCGGAGTACCAACCATTCATTTGATCATAGAAGAATGCATCATAATTCTCTTTAATCCACTCTTCAAATTCCTTATTATCAAGGAATTCAGGTATTAAATACACATCTTGGTCTTCTTCTAGATCTACATCTTTATCTTGAAGATCGTATTTTATGAGCCAATCCAGAAATGGTTTCTTAGGTTTAAGAATTAGTGCAGCTCGGTCTGTTAGGTCAAAAAATACTGGTAGAGGGTCCATGACTTTTTATTTCAAAGATAGTGACTTTATCATCCCGCCTTGTGCCTAACGTTCGGCGGTATGTGTTGTTGGCGCCGCTTCGGGGTGGCGCGTGTTTTTGCACTCGTGGTGCGATATAGGGATATGTTGTTATTTGTTTATTCTCGCGTTGGCAAAAACCGTGACACCAGGCGGGAGACCCCGGCGGTAGCCGGGGCAGGCCGTGGCGCCAGCCACGGAGCCGCCTCTTTAGTTACCCAATTGTCGCGCCACG
>JAGVVH010000361.1 GCA_019135895.1 Bacteroidota bacterium
TACAACATTTGTCTTGAAGTTGGCTGATTTTCGTTTCTGTTTTTCCATTTGAGTACAAATTTAACGTTTTATACCGCCTTATTTTGTACTCGGTTCTTTTAGACACTAATATAATAAAAATCACATCCTGCTTTTACCGACTTAATATTAAGTGAAAAAAAAGCAATTGTAGCACTAATGGTAAAGACCAAACCCAAAGATAAAAGGGTAATTTGACGAAAAGTTTTTCTTGTTTTCATTTTTTTGTTTTTTTTATTGTTTAATAATTATGGCACAATAAATCTAAAATTTAAAATCAGCTCCTATTAAAATATTCAGGGGGCGAATGGCATATTGATAATGTGTGGTAAGCAACGGCGACAGGTATGTAAAAGCATATTCTCTTTCATCCAGAAGGTTTTTGGCATGCAGAAATAGTTGCAATTTCTTGCTTATGAAATACCAGACGGAAAAATCCAACAACATCATTTGTCTTGGATTACCATTGTAAGATTTGTCAAAATAATGCTCTCCTATTATATCTACTTCTACAGATTTACAAGGGAAAAAAGAAAAAGAAAGCTTTTGAACAGCTGAATGATTTGCGTCATTGTTCCAAACCTTGTCAATCTTATACTTCATGAAAGAATATTTACCATTATAGGAGATTTTCCACCACTGGAAAATTTCTCCAATAAATTCCAGGGAAGCAGAATAGTTATAACCGTCATATAGGGATTCAATATTATTCTGGTTAATCGTCGAATTCATTTTATTAAATCCAAATACTGCCGTCAACTTACCTCCTATGTTGAAAAACCCCTTGGATATTGATGCCGTAGCACTCCAGTTATCGTACTTTACAATGTCGTTTGACTCTTTATTAATAATATAATCATCTATAAAAAATCTTGCAGATTGAAATGAATTATTATAGGAATAAGAAACTGTAGTCTTAAGATACCATCCGGAAAGAGGTTCCTTGTAGCTCAATTCACCATGTGCCGAATACCTGGGTGTCTGGATAAAATTTGTCCTGCCTTGTGTAAGATACTTATAATTATTCATGACAAGACCATCAAAAATACTTTGTTCATCAACCGGAGATAGTGCATATAATCCGTATATACGCGCATTGAGCTTTGCGTTGAATATATATTTTAATGAAAGAGTGGGGTTTACGGCTAATTTATGGAGATTAGTCCTGTTTGAAATAATAGAGTAATTAAAAAACTGATACCAAATCTCACTGCCTATCGCTGCTTCTAACCTTCGGCTTTTATAATTAAGATTTAAAATTTCTTTTTGACGGATATATTGTAGATTAATGTCATTATCTGTAGAGAGAGGGATATCGTTGTCTGAAATCGATAAACCAACCAGGTCAGTAAAAAAACGTCTGTTAATATACTCTGTTTCTGATACTGACCACAATATACAATTGGTTCCGATATTCTTAGAGGCGGTAAATGTAATTCGGTTAAAGAATACATTTGAATTTACATTTTGAAAAATTTTATCAGAATCCGATGATGGAGCAATACTCAGATAACCGTCTTTCCGTGAATATTGGGTATCCATCTTGAATCCAATGGTGGTATTGTTTTTAAATCGCTTAATGTAATTTAGTGCATTGTTAATATTAATGTCCTTGTTATTTACTTGTTGCAACCTTTTTTCTGTTCCGTCAATATTAATTTTTCCGTTACTCCCATTGATTTCAAATACCAATTTGTTTTTGAGATATCGTTTTGAGGTATTCATATAAATATTGATATCGCCCGAGACATTATAATTATCTAATGACCTGTCGTCAATCTCGGTAAAAGCAGTATATGTTCCGTCCTGCATATCGTAAGTTCTTGTTATGGACTTATTTGCAGAAAGATTGTTTTTTGAATACAGGATACCAACCCCCATCTCATAATCCTGACCTAAAACAAATTTTGTGTTACTTGAAATTGAATAAGAAGTATTAAACCTTGTGCGATTATCATTAATAGGCGCATTCTCCATATCAATTCTGAAGTAATCATTTAACTTGTATTTATTAATGCGTTCTTCACCTAAGACAATGACATTTTCACCATAATCCAAACTTGAAATAATGTTTCCTGCCGCATCTGTTTTCAGAGTGTTCATCGTCTGAAATAGTCTGCTTATATTCATCAGAAAACCATTTGCTGAATAGGGAATCCATGGTTTTACAGACGAAATCCCGGCTTCTGCTTGCAGATTTGCAATCCATCTGCTTATTACAGCCTTTTTTAATGTGATATTTATCGCAGCCTGTTCAGAAGTGCTTATTCCTTCAAGAGCTTTTATATGTTGATGATTTTCATATATTTCAACCTTGCTCAAATCGTTTGGATTGATATTTTGTGTAGCTAAATAATATTTTCCTTCCAACAAATCGTGTCCTTCAATATAAAATTTATTTATAGACTTCCCTTCATATCTGATTAAACCTGCCTTTGTCACATCAATTCCGGGAATTTTCTTCAAGAAATCACCTAAGGTTCTATCATCGGCAGATACCATGGCCGGAACACTATAAGAAACAGTATCACCCCTTGTTTCAACTTTTGAAGCTTTAACTGTTACGGGATTGATTTCATAAGGGATCATTTGCATTAAGACCATTACGGGGCACAGAAACGGACTATAAATTTTTTGTGTGGCATAACCGAGAAGTGATATTTCAAGATAGCAACTGTCAACCACGCCCTTGTTCTCTATCATAAACTTACCGTTATTTCCTGTTGTTGTATATGAAATCAGGGTACCATCATTTCTTTTTAACATAACAATAGCTCCGTTTACTGCAACAGAATCGGATACATCTTTAACCTCTCCATACACAGTTTGGGCTTTGGCTGTTATGCTAATAGTAAGAACAACAATCGTAATTATGCACTTTAGGTAAGTATTCATAATATGATCAATTGAGTTCTATCAAATCATAAAGCATAGGTGTTATTGTGCTTTTTCTCTGACTTTCAGGCGATTCAAAACGAATCCCGCTATTGCCGCTATGTAGATTAAAGAAAGTATCGAAATTCGTCCGTATTTGCCTTTGCATTTGCATATACTTCTTACGATTTGTTGTTATAAAAAGATATTTTGATATGCCAATAATCCGCTCTACCCTTGCTATGTTAATTATTTGAAAGGAGTACTGCTCTTTTGTGTCATAAACGGAAATAATCAATCCGGGTAGTCCCGAAAATTTCCAGGGGCCTAACGGAACCGGAATCTCGGTAGTAAACCAGGCAACATAATTCCTTCCCCTAAAATGACAAGTTGCCATTTGTGCATTATATCCTGAAATTGTGCTGGTACTATCGCATATCTGCCACTCTATCTTTGGCATTTTTTCGGAATACTTAAAATTCTCTACAGCAAGTCTGCCTGTAAATGTGAGTTCACCTTCAGGGTAATTCAGGTAATAGGAATCAAAGAAAATTACCGGATCAATCTGTTTAAACAAGGGCTCATTATAAAACCTGGAGGCCCGGGAATTAGAGACGGACATCAATGAATCAAGAAGATAATAACTATAGGTTTGAAATTTTGATACTGTTTTACCCACTTGCAGGATCGCATCATACTCCGTTTTTTCATGATTAACCGTGTCACACTCAAATGTGCATTTGTAATAGACTGCTAAGCGCATTTTATCCAGGCTGTCTGAACCATAATAAACATCGTCGTTTATCATTAGTCCCTTCTTTGTATTCAACATGCTGGTCTGTCCTTGAAGGTACAGTGGAAACAACAAGCATATGAAAATAAGTAACGTTTTCATAACTAACTTTTTGCAATATTATTATTTAATTACATATAATCAATAGCAGGGGGAAAAGTTTCGGTAAAATGATGGTTAATGCAATTTAAATCAACAAGTTACAAATTAAAAGTTTCGCGTTAAAAAATAATATCTGCAATTTTTCTTTCATTTTCTGTTGATTCTGTATTTGCTAAAACGATATTACCTGTTAAAACGTTCAACAAACCGACCACGAGACCTGGGTCTTTACGGGCTGGCGCCGCTGGTGCATCTCTTTGGCATGCCGCAACAGCTGCAGGCCTCGGCAACACTCCTCTCCACAGGAGTGAGCGCTACAACAGATAATATCCGTTCCAGCGTATCCAAAATCAAACGTAAAATGGGAACAAATAGCAGGAGTTGAATGCCGGGTAGCGAAACTTTTAAAATATAACTCTCTGATTTAATTTACATTAACTCTGTTTTTACCGAAACTTTTTATTAGGTTATTGACATGTTAACCACTAAGTTGTAAACTTATATTAATAGAGATACTTTTTCATTAGTGTCCGGTTAAGGACGAGTTAAAAGTTTGTAATTTGTTTATATATAATTAAATATAACGTTAAAATCATTTAGCCGATTTCAATTCATACATTTGGTTTTTCTCAAAAAACTCAGTGTATGCATTCAGGCAAGACAGTTTTTGCACAACTTATGATGTTTGGGTCAGAGTACTACTTCAACAAATGTGTCGACCGTTACCGCGGAAACCACAGAGTAAGGAAACTCTCTTGCAGAGAGCAGTTCCTGACGATGAGTTTTGCTCAATTAACCTCTCGCGAGAGTCTCAGGGATATCGAAAACTGTCTTGTAGCTTTTTCGGACAAGCTTTATCATTCCGGAATAAACAAACCAATTCCAAAATCTACATTGGCTGATGCTAATGAAAGTCGTGACTGGCGCATCTATGCTGACTATGCTCAATGTCTCATTCGCAGAGCCAGGCCGTTGTCTTTTGATGATCCCGAATTCAGACTTGACATGGATAACATGGTTTATGCTCTTGACAGCACTACCATAGATCTTTGTCTGAGTATGTTCCCCTGGGCCAAGTTTCGCAAGGCTAAAGGAGCTGTGAAGATGCATACTCTGTTGGATTTAAGAGGCTCCATTCCTATCTAGTCGTCCCTTAAAAACAAGTTAAATTGTTGAAAACCAGCAAAAATAAGCCGTAAAATATTTGGAATAAATGCAGGAAAACAGTATTTTAGAGTAAAATTACTGCAAATAAAT
>JAGVVH010000446.1 GCA_019135895.1 Bacteroidota bacterium
CTCAGAATATGAAAGCCGCTCTCCTGTTCTCCTTTATCCAAATCCGGCTCAAAGTATAGTCCATATTATTCTTCCCGATAACGAGAAAATAGAACAATGGTCTTTATATCAAATTTCCGGTCTCAAAGTCATGGAAGGCAATTCCCACTCACTCAATGTAAGCAATCTGGCTAAGGGGTGTTATATTATCAGAATTATCACTGATAAAAAAGTTAGTACTGAAAAAGTGATTATTCAATAAGATTCCATTTTCAAAGAGGAATTATTGGATTTCTAGAAAATAGTCATGTATAAATCACTTGCTGAAAAAAGAGGATTAATTCCCAGATTATTTATTTCTTCTTGGAATGCTCTTTGATGCCAGTAGAGGCGCGATTAATCGTGTCTCTACAAAAAGGCTGGTGAGTCGGGGTGCTCCCCAATAAAAAAAGAGGCTATTAATAATCAACAGCCTCTTTTAAAGAAATATGTTCTGAACAATTATTCAGCTTTTGCTTCTTCTTCAGGAGCAGCATCAGCAACAGGTTCAGTAGCTTCTGCAATTGGCTCAGTAGTTTCTGCAACAGTAGTTTCTTCAGCTTTGGAAGTGGTTGCTTTGGCGCCCGATTTACTACGGCTACGTCTGGTTTTGGCAACTTTCTTCTTTTCATCGGTAGCAGTGTAAGTTTCGTTATAGTCAACCAATTCAATAATGCACATTTCGGCATTATCACCTTGGCGGAAACCTGTTTTAAGGATTCTGGTATATCCACCCGGACGGGTAGCTACTTTGGTTGCAATTTCTCTGAACAGTTCGGTAACCGCAAATTTATCCTGTAAGTATGAGAATACCATACGTCTTGAGTGGGTAGTATCATTCTTACTACGGGTAATAAGAGGTTCAACATAGAGTCTCAGTGCTTTTGCTTTAGCAGTTGTAGTTGAAATTCTTTTATGTTTAATCAGTGAAGAAGCCATATTTGACAGCATTGCTTCTCTGTGTGAACTGGTTCTTCCTAAATGGTTGATTCTTTTCGCGTGTCTCATTTTTCTTAATCCTTATCTAATTTATATTTTGATACATTCATTCCAAATTCCAATCCTTTGGTTTTAACCAGGTCTTCAAGTTCAGACAATGATTTTTTGCCGAAGTTGCGGAACTTTAACAGATCGTTTTTATGGATAGCCACCAAGTCGCCTAAAGTTTCCAATTCAGCAGATTTAAGGCAGTTCAAAGCGCGAACTGATAAATCCATATCAACCAGTTTTGATTTCAAAATTTGGCGGATCACCAAAGATGCTTCGTCAAACTCTTCATTTACCTCGCTGTTTTCCTGTGAATCGAGTGCGATTTTTTCATCGGAGAACAAGGCAAAATGCTGGATTAATATTTTGGCTGCTTCTTTTAAAGCTTCTTTTGGGTGAATAGAGCCATCGGTAACGATTTCAAGAATTAACTTTTCAAAGTCGGTTCTTTGTTCAACCCTGTAATTGTCAACGGTGAATTTCACATTTTTGACGGGCGTATGGATTGAATCGATTGTTATCACATTAATTCCTTCGTGGAGAGATTTATTATCTTCGGCAGGAACGTATCCGCGACCTTTATCAACCGTAATATCCATTACAAGTTTAACGTTAGGATCCATACGGCAAATAAGCAATTCAGGGTTGAGAACCTGGAAAAAGTTTAAAAACTTATTCATATCTCCGGCAGTAAATTGCTCCTGACCGGTGATTACGATAGTTGCTTTTTCGGAATTGTTATTCTCGATTTTGTTTTTAAAGCGAATTTGCTTCAGGTTGAGCACGATGTCGGTAACATCTTCCATAACGCCCGGTATTGAAGAAAACTCTTGTGCAACACCTTCAATTTTAATTGAAGTAATTGCGAAACCCTCTAAAGATGATAAAAGCACACGACGCAAAGCATTTCCTATGGTGATACCATAGCCTTGTTGCAACGGACGGAACTCAAATATTCCATGAAAATCATCGGCTTCGTTAATGATTACTTTATCAGGTTTTTGAAATGTTAATATTGCCATTTTATACTTAATTTGGTATATATTGTTTTTATTTTATACTTACTTATTATTTAGAGTACAACTCAACAATTGCCTGTTCGTTGATATTTTCAGGAATTTCATCTCTTTCAGGATAATTCATAAACTTGCCGGAATAGAGATTTTCATCCCATTCTAACCAGCTGTATGGATGAGATTTGCCGCTCAATGAATTGGTAACAATCTCCAGTGATTTGGAACGTTCACGAATTGCAACAATATCTCCAGGTACTAACAACATGGAAGGAATGTTACAGATTTTTCCGTTTACCAAAATATGACGGTGATTTACCAATTGGCGTGCTGCCGGTCTTGAAGGCGCAATTCCCAAACGATATACAACATTGTCCAAGCGGGATTCAATCAATTTCATTAAGTTTTGACCGGTAATTCCTCTCTTGCTGGCTGCTTTCTGGAACAATTTCTTGAATTGGCGTTCCAGCAAACCGTAGGTATATTTTGCTTTTTGTTTTTCTTGTAATTGAATACCGTATTCAGACAACTTAGAACGTTTTCTAGCTTGTCCGTGTTGTCCGGGAGGATAATTTTTTCTTTCTAAATAT
The DNA here is from genome assembly GCA_019135895.1 of Bacteroidota bacterium. Classification (GTDB taxonomy): domain Bacteria; phylum Bacteroidota; class Bacteroidia; order Bacteroidales; family WCHB1-69; genus JAGVVH01. Next base: position 2,609 of record JAGVVH010000446.1, read on the forward strand.
TTATCTGCTCCGAAAATGGGTTCTTTAAATTTTCTTGCAATTTTTGTTCTTGGTCCCGTGTATCTTGCCATAACTATCTTTAATTTTCTTTGTTTTTTTTATTGTTTGTTTTTTGTAGGCTCTATCATATTAATCTAGTATGATTGCCATGATTAATGACTATTAAACTCTACGACGTTTAGGTGGACGACAGCCATTATGTGGAAGAGGAGTAACATCCACAATCTCTTCTACCATAATACCTGATGAGTGAATAGTACGGATAGCAGATTCTCTGCCACCACCGGGGCCTTTAACAAACACTTTTACTTTTCTCAATCCAAGATCATAAGCCACTTTGGAACAATCTTGTGCGGCCATTTGTGCAGCATAAGGGGTATTCTTTTTAGACCCTCTGAATCCCATCTTACCGGAAGAGGACCATGAAATAACCTGTCCGTCATTGTTGGTAAGGGATACGATTACATTATTGAATGATGCGTAAACAAAAGCTTTTCCTACTGCATCTATTCTTACAACTTTCTTTTTGGTTGTTTTTGTATTTTTTGCCATAACTTTATATTTTCTCTTCCCAGATTTCAGTTAATTATTATTTAGTTGCTTTCTTCTTGTTTGCAACTGTCTTTTTACGTCCCTTTCTTGTACGGGCATTATTTTTTGTGCTCTGTCCACGAAGCGGCAACCCAAGACGGTGACGAATTCCTCTGTAACAGCCAATATCCATTAACCTTTTGATGTTCATTTGAGTTTCTGAACGTAATGCTCCCTCAACTTTGATTTCATTAATAAGTCCACGGATTGCTGCTAATTCATCATCATTCCATTCGCTTACCTTTTTATCCCAGCTAATGCCGGCTTTATTAAGTATCTTTTGAGCCGTACTTCTACCAATACCGTAGATGTATGTCAAACCGATTTCCCCTCTTTTGTTTTTTGGTAAATCTATACCTGCAATTCTTGCCATACTTTTTTATCTGTTTTATTTGTTGTTAATGATTATCCCTGACGTTGTTTAAATTTAGGATTTTTCTTGTTAATTACATAGACTACACCTTTTCTTCTCACTATGATGCAATCTTCTGTTCTTTTCTTGACTGATGCTCTAACTTTCATTTTCCTTTATATTTTTTTATGATTTATGTCTGAATGTGATTCTGCCTTTGCTTAAGTCGTAGGGTGACATTTCCACCTGAACTTTATCTCCGGGCAATATTTTGATATAATGCAATCTCATTTTACCTGAAATGTGAGCAGTGATGACATGCCCATTTTCAAGTTGAACACGGAACATAGCGTTACCGAGAGATTCGATAACTACGCCGTCTAGTTCAATGGAGGATTGTTTTGCCATACTTTTTTTCTTTTTATATTACTTTATTTCCCAATACTTCTTCTATATATTCGTATGTTGATAAAACTTCTGTCCCTTTTGATGTTATCGCCAACTGATGCTCAAAGTGCGCTGAGGGTTTCCCGTCTATGGTTCTGATTGTCCAGTGATCCTTTTCCATATAGACTCTGGGAGATTTCAGGTTGATCATAGGCTCTATGCAGATAACCATCCCTTCGCGGAGCAAATCTCCTGTGTGTGGCTTTCCGTAATTGAGAACATCCGGTTTCTCGTGCATATCTTTTCCAATCCCATGTCCGCATAATTCTCTGACCACTCCGTATCCGAATGATTCCACGTAGCTCTGAACCGTATGTCCAATGTCTCCCGTTCTATTTCCTTTAACCGCTACATCGATTGCTCTGTATAGAGATTCTTTTGTGCGCTTTATCAGGAGCCTTTTTTCTTCGGAAATCTCTCCGACAGCAAACGTATAGGCGTAGTCTCCGTGAAATCCATTTTTATAAACTCCGCAATCAACCGAGACAATATCCCCTTCATTCAGTACCGAGTTATTCGGGATGCCGTGAACCACCACATCATTAACTGATAAACAGACCGATGCAGGATAGCCATCATATCCTTTAAATGATGGAACTGCTTGATGATCTCTTATATACTCTTCTGCAATTTTATCCAGGTATATAAGCGGAACTCCCGGTTTGATCATTTTGGCTACTTCGGCAAGCGTTTTACCAACAAGCAAAGAACTTATTTTTATTAATTCTATTTCAGAATCCGTTTTTAATTTTATCTTATTGAACATTTCTATTATAAAGTACGCCCTTTAAATCTCCCGCTTCTTGACAGACCTTCATAATTTCTCATTTTCAAATGGCTGTCAATTTGTTGTAATGTATCCAGCACAACACCAACCATAATCAACAAAGAAGTACCTCCAAAGAACTGTGCAAATTGTTGATTTACTCCAAACAACCTGATGATAGCAGGTAATATGGCAACAATTCCAAGGAATATTGACCCCGGCAAAGTAATCTTTGACATGATTTCATCAATAAGCTGGGCTGTCTGTTTGCCCGGTTTTGTGCCGGGAATAAAACCTCCGTTTTTCTTCAGATCTTCAGCAATCTGACTTGGGTTAATGGTAATTGCCGTATAAAAATAGGTAAAAGCAATAATCATGATAAAGAAAACTGCATTGTAACCAAATCCGTTATAGTCAATAAAACTTTTCCAAAAACCTCCGGTAGATTGTTCTGTAATAGAGACAAAAGTTAAGGGGAGGAACATGATAGCCTGAGCAAAAATGATAGGCATAACCCCAGCAGCATTTACTTTAAGAGGTAAGAAGTTTCTGACACCGCCGTATTGTTTATTACCCACAATTCTTTTAGCATATTGAATGGGAATCCTTCTGGTTCCTTGAACAAGTAAAATACAAACACTGATAACCGCCATCAGCATCACAATTTCAATGATGAAAATAACCGGACCTCCATTCATTTCACCGATACGAGAGATAAATTCTGCTTTGATAGCATAGGGGAAACGGGCAATGATACCAATCATAATGATAAGAGAAATACCATTTCCAAGTCCTTTATCCGTAATTCTTTCACCCAACCACATAATAAACAGGGTTCCTCCAATTAGCAGGATAAAAGAGGTGAGCGAAAATGCCGAAAATCCAAGAATTGACGTACTGAGCATAGTTTCAGAAACTGCGCCGGCAAATTGATTTTGGATATTGGCAATATATGCAGGGGCCTGAATTGCAACAACGGCTACGGTAAGATAACGGGTAAGCTGGTTAATTTTCTTTCTTCCGCTGTCACCTTCCTTTTGAAGTCTTTGAAAATAAGGAACAGCTAAAGTCATCAATTGAATCACGATAGAGGCAGAGATATAGGGCATAATTCCCAATGCAAAAATGGAAGCGTTGGAAAATGCACCACCTGAAAACAGGTCTAACATTCCGAGCAACCCCTCTTGAGTAGCTTTGGTAAATTCACCTAAAGAGGCAGGATTGATCCCCGGAAGAACAATATGGGAACCCAGACGGTAAATTAAAATAATTAATAACGTATAAAGAATCCGCTGACGTAATTCTTCAATTTTGTATATGTTTTTAAAAGTTTCAAAGAAATTTTTCATACGTGTTATAATTTTGTGTCAATGTTTCCCTTATTGTAGTTATTATATAGTTTCTACTTCAACGGTTTCTTCTTTTTTCGAAATAGTAATCAGGTTAACTTTTCCACCTGCTTTTTCGATTGCTTCCTGAGCTGTTTTGGAGAAAGCATGAGCGGTAACGACTAATTTTTCTGTTAAGGTACCTTTTCCCAGGATTTTAACAAGATCTTTTTTCTTCAATAAGCCATGATTGATAAGAGTTTCAGGATTGATTTCCGTAACTTTTAATTTCTCGGCCAAAGTTTGAAGTGTGCTAAGGTTAATGGCACTGTATTCAACTCTGTTAATATTTTTGAATCCTCTTTTAGGTAATAATCTGTAAATAGGCATCTGACCACCTTCAAATCCGATTTTACGACTGTAACCGGATCTGGATTGTGCTCCTTTGTGTCCTTTTGTAGAAGTTCCACCTTTACCGGAACCTTGACCTCTACCAATTCTTTTTGATCCTTTTGTTGCTCTTTCAGCTGGTTTCAAACTGTTTAAATTCATCTTATCTAATTTCAAATACTGATTAATAATCGGGTTAAATTTCTTCTGTCTGCACCAAATGTTTAATGGAATCAACAATTCCTAAAATTTGAGGAGTAGCATTGTGTTCAACTGAATGGTGCATTTTTTTCAGACCTAATGCCTGAAGAGATCTTTTTTGGCGTGCCGGTCTGTCAATAGCACTTCTGACTTGGGTAATTTTAATCTTTTTCATCCTATAATAATATGTATATATTTCACTTTTTTTTCTCCATAAAATACAAATTGCAATCATTTTGTATTAATTGCAACCTATTTTTTTCACATTAAACTATTAAGAATTCCCCTTCACTGTCCCATCCGTTTTTTATATAGTCCGTGAAATCAAGTAGTTGCGTTTGTTTTCTGAGCTCTTTGTACTTTTAACTAATTTCACTTCAAAAAGTCGGCAAATGTACATTTATTTTTTATATAAATCGCAACTTGCTTTATTTTTTTTATTTTTTTTATTTCAACAATAAATGATTTTCACTTGTGATTTTTTTTGATAGCATTTCTCATTTTGTTTTATACAATATTATATATATGAATAACCGGAATGAATAAAAAAAAATCAAAATCGATGCATAGAGTATTATGTATAAATAATTTTGTATATTTGCCGACTTTTTATTATGAACAAAGAATTGTGGAAGAAGTAGTTCAAAATGTTTATTTTTAGAAAGTTGTGTAATAAGTCCGAAAAACTTAAATTGAAAAAAGACAGTATAAATATTATAAATCAAATCAAAAAATGTCTGGATTAATAGGAAAAAAAATTGGTATGACTAGCATCTATGGTGCCAATGGAAAGATAATTCCATGCACGGTGTTGGAAGCTGGTCCTTGCGTTGTTACGCAAGTTAAAACCATCGAGAAAGATGGTTATGAAGCGATCCAATTGGCTTATGATGACAAGAAAGAAAGCAAGACGTCTAAGCCATTGATGGGTCACTTTGCAAAAGCAGGGATAACCCCCAAGAAAATCTTAAAAGAATTTACCCGTTTTGAAGCAGGTCATAGAAAATCTTACGGAGATGTTCTGGATGTTACTGTTTTCATTGAAGGTGAATTTGTTGATGTTAGCGGTGTTTCCAAAGGGAAAGGCTTTCAAGGGGTTGTGAAACGTCACCATTTTCGTGGTGTTGGCGACTCTACTCACGGTCAACATAACAGGCTCAGAGCTCCTGGTTCTTTAGGTGCTTCTTCATGGCCTTCAAGAGTTATGCCGGGAATGCGTATGGCAGGAAGAACCGGAGGAGATAAAGTTAAAATGATCAATCTCCAAATCTTGAAAATTGTAAAAGAAAAAAATTTGATTTTAGTTAAAGGTTCCGTTCCAGGACCTAGTGGTTCATATATAATTATTGAAAGATGGAGTTAAAAGTATATAAAATAGACGGAAGTGAATCTACAAAATCGGTTACATTAAACGATGCAATCTTTAATGTTGAACCTAATGATCACGCAATTTGGCTTGATGTTAAACATTATTTAGCCAATCAAAGACAAGGAACCCACGATACTTTGGAAAAATCTACGATCTCCGGAAGTACCAGAAAGCTAAAAAAACAAAAAGGAACCGGAGGCGCTCGTGCCGGTAGTATTAAATCTCCTACTATCAGAGGTGGTGCTACTGTTTTCGGTCCTCATCCAAGAGATTATAGCTTTAAACTGAATAAGAAAATCAAACGTCTTGCCAGATTTTCTGCTCTTTCATACAAAGCAAAGGAAGATAAAATCCTCATTATTGAAGATTTCGCCTTTGATACCCCTAAAACAAAAGCATATCTCGATATTTTGAAACATTTTAATCTTGATGATAAAAAAACCTTATTGTTGGCTAATGAATCCAATCAAAATGTTTTTATCTCTTCAAGAAATCTAAAACGTGCAAAAGTTATCAGAGCTTCTGACGTAAATACTTATGACGTATTGAATGCAAGTAATCTTATTATTTGCGAAAACAGTATTCCGGACATTGAGAGAATGTTAGGAGAAAAAGAATAATAATCGTTAATAATTTATATTGAAATGAACGTATTAATAAAGCCCATTATAAGTGAAAAAATGACCCAAATGGCGGAAAAATATAATCGCTATGGATTCATTGTTGTCAGAACGGCTACTAAAACCCAAATTAAAAAAGAGGTTGAAGAATTATACGGTGTGAAAGTCCTTCAGGTAAATACCTTAATACAAAGAGGAAAAGAGTCATCCCGCTATACCAAAGCAGGAATGATTACCGGACAGAAGAACACTGTGAAAAAAGCTATGGTATTCGTTAGTAAAGAAGAAAAGATTGATTTTTATAGTAGTATTTAAAAAATGGCATTAAAAAAGTACAAACCGGTTACACCAGGTCAGCGCTTTAAAGTAATTAGCGCTTTTGACGAAATTACCACCAATAATCCTGAAAAGGGTTTACTTTGTCCGAATCCAAAAACCGGCGGACGTAACAATAGTGGTAAAATGACGATGCGGTATCGCGGAGGCGGTCACAAGAAGATGTATCGTTTTATTGATTTTAAAAGAGATAAAGACGGAATTCCCGCAGTAGTAAAGAGTATCGAGTATGATCCTAACAGATCTGCACGTATCGCTTTATTGTTCTATGCTGACGGCGAAAAACGTTATATCATTGCTCCTCACGGAATTAAAGTGGGACAACAGATTATCTCAGGTGCGGGTATTTCTCCTGATTTGGGAAATACGCTATTTTTAGGTGAAATTCCTTTCGGTTCAGTAATTCATAATATTGAACTTCGCCCGGGTCAGGGTGCTAAAATGGCCCGTAGCGCCGGCTCTTATGCTCAATTAATGTCCAGAGAGGGAAAATATGCCGTAATTAAAATGCCTTCCGGCGAAACGAGAATGATTCTCTGCAGTTGCAGAGCTACTATCGGAATGGTTTCTAATGTTGACCATAGTTTGGAAGTCTCCGGTAAAGCCGGTAGATCCCGTTGGTTAGGTCGTCGCCCACGAGTTCGTGGCGTTGTTATGAATCCTGTTGATCACCCAATGGGTGGTGGTGAAGGCCGTGCTTCCGGTGGTCACCCACGCTCTAGAAAAGGTTTGCCAGCAAAAGGATATAAAACCAGAGCTCCTAAGAAAAATTCTGATCAATATATTATCGAAAGAAGGAAGAAATAATTTTTAAAGATTAAAAAAGTATGAGTCGTTCATTAAAAAAAGGTCCCTATATTCATTATAAACTTGAACAAAGAGTTCTCGAAGCTCAAAAATCAGGAAAAAAAGTTACTCTTAAAACCTGGTCTAGAGCTTCTGTTATTACCCCTGATTTTGTTGGCTTAAATATTGCCGTTCATAATGGAAATAAGTTTATCCCTGTTTATATTACCGAAAATATGGTAGGTCATAAATTGGGTGAATTTTCTCCTACACGTATTTTTAGAGGTCATGCAGGTCAGAAAGATAAAGGGAAAAAGTAATTTCTTCTTTTTGTCCTGATTCCCCGGCAATATCTGTCGGTTGAATATTTTATAAACCTTATTTCTTTACGGAAATAAGGTTTTTTTTATTTTACCCCTTTGATTTTTTTTACTATTTTTGTCGATTAAATTTTATAGTTATGGCAGATTATTTGTATAGGAATGTAAACAAGGTTACCACCAAAATCTTGCAGAAAATGCGCGATGAGGGGGAGAATATTGCAATGCTTACCGCTTACGATTATTCGATGGCTAAGTTGCTGGATTTATCCAAAATTGATGTGATTCTTGTTGGCGATTCTGCTGCTAATGTGATGGCGGGCTATAAAACTACTTTGCCTATTACTCTTAATGAGATGATCTATCACGCTTCTTCTGTAGTGAGAGCTGTTGAACGTGCTCTGGTGGTGGTGGATATGCCTTTTGGTACCTATCAGGGAAATTCTAAAGAAGCACTTTGCTCGGCTATCAGAATTATGAAAGAGTCAGGTGCAGATGCTGTTAAAATGGAAGGTGGTGTCGAAATCTCTGAGTCTGTGGACCGTATTTTGTGTGCCGGAATCCCGGTTATGGGACACCTCGGACTGATGCCTCAATCAATTAATAAATTTGGATCTTATTCTGTGAGAGCAACTGACCAAAAAGAAGCCGATAAACTATTGTCTGATGCCCGTATTCTTCAAAATCACGGTTGTTTTGCTATTGTGCTTGAAAAAATTCCGTCCATGCTTGCAAAAGAAGTAACGGCTTCCATTTCAATTCCTACTATCGGCATTGGGGCAGGTCCACATGTAAGTGGACAGGTTCTTGTTTTTCACGATATGATGGGAATTACACAACAGTTCTCACCTCGCTTTTTAAGAAGATATCATAACCTCTCCAAGGAAATAATAGACTCTGTTTCTCATTATATTGAGGATGTCAAAAGTGGAGATTTCCCAAATAACGAAGAACAATACTAATATTCATTTTTGATGAATTATCTAGAAGATATCCAAAGCAGAGTGTTGTTTGAAGATAATCATCTTCTTATTGTCAATAAACGTGCCGGCGAAATAGTTCAAGGGGATAAAACGGGCGATATTACCCTGATTGATAAAGTAAAGAACTATTTGAAAATCAAGTATCAAAAACCTTTTAATGTTTTTTGTGGTTTGGTACACCGTATTGACAGACCGGTGAGTGGGGTGGTGGTCTTTTCCAAAACATCCAAGGCTCTAAGTCGTATGAACCAATTGGTTAAAGAAAGAAAATTTAAGAAGTTATATTGGGCTATTGTGGAACTTCCTCCCGAAATAAAAGAACAAACCCTCTCTTCTTATATTGTTAAAAACGAGAAACTGAATAAATCATTTATTTCTTTTGTCGAAAAACCGGGCTATCAGAAGTGTGAACTCTCCTATAAAACAGTGGGCTCAACAGAACGTTACACCTTGTTGGAAGTTTTATTACAAACCGGAAGACATCATCAGATCAGAGCTCAACTTGCTGCTAATAAAACAATTATTAAAGGGGATCTGAAATACGGGGCACATCGTTCCAATGAAGACGGCTCCATTTGTCTGCATGCCCGAAAAGTAGAATTTGAACATCCTATAACCCACCAGTTGATATCTGTCGAAGCGGAACCTTCCACCATTATTTTTCGGAAAATCTGGGGAATTTAATTTTTTATATCCTCTTTTTTTTCTGGATATTGTTATTCTTTTTTATTGTATTTTTGTTGAAAATTTTTTAGCGTTGAATTAAAAATATTAGATTATGAAAAAGATACTTACAATTATGTTAATTTTTGTTGTTGTTGCCGGCTACGGACAATCGTTACGTCTTATAGTGGATGGAGTTAGCTATAATAACAATGATACTGTCTCCCTTGTAATTGGAGATGTAAGTCGTGATAATGACTTTTATATTGACGTTGCCAATCTTACAGATTCAGTCGTTGATCTGATGGTAAGGAAAACCGAATTGTATGTGGTTGCAGGTACGACAAATGTTTTTTGTTTTGGCAATCGATGTTATAGTGGCAATCAATCAGCATCTCCGGTTGCAGTTCAACCCGGGGACACCTTTTCACATGCTCAATATCCTGCCGATGCATTTCATATTATTTATTCTCCCGATAATAACTTGGGAACTACTATTATCAAATATACTTTCTTTGATCAAAATGATACCACAATTGCATCAAACTTGATTATGAAATTTGTTGCTCAAGTGGGAACCGACGACTATGCTGCAGCATATTCTCTTTCAGCATATCCAAATCCTGCAAGTTCATCTGTAACTGTTAAATATGATATTAATATGCCCCATTTTTCCTCTGCTGATTTAGTGGTGAAAAATTTGATGGGGGCTACTTTATATTCTACACCTTTGACCAATACCAGTGACAAAGTTGTGATTAATTTGTCGGATTTTTCTCCGGGAATTTATTTCTATTCTATTCAACAAGGGGGTAAAACACTGTTAACTAAAAAATTAATAGTTAAGTAAATTTTCGGTTTTACTAAAAATGCATTTTTAAAGTGGTTGCTCTTTGGGTTTTATTATCAAATCATTTGTTACCAGCAACTGATAATTTTGCCCCAAGGTTAATCGTGCAAAATAATTGGATTTCCTTTGTCATCCTGGTTATTCTGTTACTGTTATCTTTTGTCTTCTTTTTTTATCGAAGAAAGATAGTCTTGATGATTAAAGCTCTTTTTTCACAAAGACATTTTTCTCAACTGTTGCATGAGGGAAAATTGTTAAATGAAAGAATATATCTTTTTGTTTTATTCATCATTTTTTTGACCCAAGGACTCCTGATCTATTTTTTAATCGACTGGTTTTTTCCGAATTTATTTGATACGGTAGCACCCTTTTTTTTATATCTTATTTTAGTTGGTGTTGTATTATTAGACTATTTTCTTAAAATGCTGGTTACTTTCATTTTTACCTATCTCTTTGAGTATAATGAAGAAAGAAACGGCTATTATTTGAATAAAATTTTCTATTATACTCTGATCAGCTTGGTGCTTTTTCCTGTTTTGATTTTGGTTAAATATACCGGCATAAGGCAATTTATGTTTATTTATTTGGTTGTTTTTATTGCCACTTATATAGTAATGTGCTATAGACTTTTTACTTTAAATCAAAAAAAAATCAATCCATTCCATTTTTTTATTTATTTTTGCACGTTTGAAATTTTGCCCTATGCTTTGTTGGTAAAATTGCTCTTTCTTTTAGAAAAACAGCTGTTTTAATATGATTGATAAAAAATTGCATTTTTAATATGAAAATAAAAAACATCTTAATTTCACAATTTGCACCTGCTGATTTCGACAAATCTCCTTATGCTGAATTGACAAAAAAATACAGTGTGAATATTGATTTTTATAAATTATTCAGGATCGAAAATGTATCAGGACTTGAATTTAGAAAATCAAAAGTCAATATTCTAAATCATGATGCCGTCATTTTTTCCAGTAAAAATACGGTTGATCAGTTCTTTTATCTGGTTAAGGATTTAAGGATTGATATTCCTGAATCTATGAAATATTTTTGTACTACTGAAGCTGTTGCTCATTATTTGCAAAAATATATTCAATTTAGAAAACGTAAGATTTTTTATGTAAAAAATAGCAATCCGGTTAGTGTGTATGACTTGTTTTTGAAAAATAAAGAATTTAAGTATTTGATTCCTTGTGGTTCGGATTCTATGGGAACTCAATATGTGGAATTTTTTGAAAAAAATGGAATTCAATTCACACAGGCCGTCATATTCAATATTATTCCTGCCGATATCAAGAAAGATATAGATATTACAAAGTATGACATGATCGTTTTTTTCAGCCCTTCAGGTGTACAGGCATTTCATCATAATTTTCCTGATTTTGTTCAGGGAGAGATGGTTTTTGCTGCATTAGGTCATGCCACTGCTTCTGTATTTGAAACCTATGGATGGGAGTTGCAGGTGGTTGCACCTACTAATGAAGCCCCTTCAATTACGGCTGCGATAGAACTCTTTTTGAAAGATCATGCTACCCGAAGAAGATAGTTTAATATCACTTTCTTTCAAAAAGAAAGAGAGAATTTCTTCGAGAATATTACTTCAAAATATTATTGCTAAAGGAACTTCGTTGTTTATTTATCCGATTAAGTGCTATGTACTCTTGGTTCCGGTTAAGGGGGGGCATGATTGCAATCAAATTGCAATTTCTGTTCCTAAAAGAAATTTTAAAAATGCAGTAGATAGAAATAGAATAAAAAGAATTATTAGAGAAACCTATCGTCTTAATAATAAGCATGTTCTTTTGCCATCTACCTCTGTTGCAACTAATAAAGTTGCCCTTTTGTTTGTCTATGTCGGAAAAGTAATTCCGGATTATAAGTTGGTTGAAAGAGTAATGGTTGATTTGTTAAAAAAAGTATCCCATTTGGTGTAATATCGGTTATATGAAAATGATAAATCATTTATTATCTTCCTTTTTTATCTTGGTGATTAAACTGTATCAGGTGACACTATCTCCTTTTTTGGGTCGTCAGTGTCGTTACCTGCCCACTTGCTCAAATTATGGCATTGAAGCCATTACTAAACATGGTGCTTTTAAAGGTGGATGGTTGACTATTAAACGTTTGTTATCGTGCAATCCGTGGGGTGGAAGTGGCTATGACCCTGTCCCATAATATAATTTAGGGCATGTTTTTAATATTTAATATGTATGAAAATCTCTTTTAATTGGCTCAAACAATATATAAATTTTGATTTATCCTTAGAGGATACTGCTAAGTATTTGACAGATTGTGGTCTGGAAGTTGAATTTTTTGAAGAGTTCGAAACAGTAAAAGGCGGTTTGGATGGTTTTGTAATTGGAGAAGTCCTCACTTGTGAGAACCATCCGGATTCCGATCATCTTCATATTACCACTGTGAATACAGGAACAATGCCACCGCTTAACATAGTTTGCGGAGCTGCCAATGTTGCGCAAGGACAAAAAGTAGTGGTTGCAACAATTGGAGCTGTTGTATATCATGATCAGGATTCTTTTGTAATTAAAAAATCAAAAATAAGAGGGGTCGTTTCTGAAGGAATGATTTGCGCTGAAGATGAAATAGGTATCGGTTCCTCTCATGACGGAATAATGGTGCTGGATGCAAATGCCAAACCCGGAACTCCTGCTGCCGCCTATTTTAAGGTTGAAAATGATGCAATTTTTGACATTGGTCTTACCCCAAACCGAAGTGATGCAATATCTCACTTTGGAGTTGCCAGGGATTTGTATGCCGTTCTTAAAGTAAATAATATACCCTGTTCTCCCATTATTTATCCCAAGGTTGAAGACTATATCCCGTCAGCTAAAATGAGCGCTGTCGATATTGTTCTTGAAGATAAAAATGCTTGTCCTCGTTATACAGGATTGACCATTCATGATGTTGAAGTTGGGGAATCCCCTGAGTGGCTTAAAAACAGATTGCGATCAATAGGATGCCGCCCAATCAATAATGTTGTGGATGTAACTCAATATATAATGTTTGAAATTGGGCAGCCACTTCATGCATTTGATGCTGATAAAATCATCGGAAATAAAGTAATCATTAAAAAGCTCCCGGAAGAAACTCCTTTTACCACTCTGGATGGTCATGAGGTAAAACTAAGTAGTGAAGACCTCATGATTTGCAATGAAGAAGAGGGGATGTGCATTCTAAACGGCACAATCTTAAAACAGATGCCTCTTTTCGCTATGAACGTGGTTGTGATCCCGAAATAACCAAATATGCCATTAAAAGAGCTGTTAATCTGATTCAGGAATTGACCGGGGCATCTAAAATATCGGGAATTACCGATATTTACCCGACCGAAATTGAACGCAAAAAAATTATTCTCAGCTTTGATGAAATTAACAGAGTAGCCGGGAAAGATATTGACAGACAGTTGGTTTCTAATATTTTGTTGTTGCTTGGGATGGAAGTAAATGCCAATAGAGAAGAACAATTGATGGTTACGGTTCCTCTTAACAAGAATGATGTGACCAGACCCATCGACTTGATTGAAGAGATATTAAGAATATATGGTTATAACAATATCGAGATTCCCGATACTATGACCTATAAACTCTCGGTCGATAAAAAAAGCTCAAATTCTGATTTTCAGAAAATAATCTCTCAATATCTTGCAGGCAATGGTTTTTTTGAAATAATGAACAATTCTCTTACTAAAAAATCATATTCCCAAAGCTTCGATTTTATTGATGAAAACAGAACGGTTGCCATTTTGAATCCCCTGAGCAGTGAGTTGAGTGTGCTTCGTCAGTCCTTGTTGTTTTCCGGACTTGAAAATATTGTCCGAAACATCAATAATAAGAATTCAAATCTCAAATTATTTGAATTCGGCAATTGTTACCAAAAAAATATGATGGCAACGAAAAAGGATGTTGTTTCTGACCGTTTTATTGAAAATCCTGTTTTAAGTATCTTTCTGACCGGTAATTCCGGAAGCGATAATTGGTATCAAGCTGCTAAGGAGATGGATTTCTTTCTATTAAAGAATTATGTGCATAATCTTTTCAGGATATTAAATTTCCCAATCTCGCAACTGACTACTTCTGTGGACGATTCAACTCTATTTATGGAAAACTTATGTTACTCTTTAGGGGAGAATCAGATTCTTAAAATGGGTAAAATTGCCCCCAAGGTTTTAAAATACTATGATATTAAAAAGCCGGTTTATTATGCTGAAATCTATTTGGATATGCTTTATCCCAATTGCTTTAAATCGGAAGTTGAATATCGGCAGATTTCACTTGCACCTGAAGTAAAAAGGAGGTTGTTTGATGTTTATGAAGGAGATCAGATTGAAGCAGGGAAGAAGTCTTATGCACTTCAGTTTATTCTCCAACATAATGAAAGGACATTAAGTGAGGAAGAAATTAATAAGGTTATGAGTAAATTAATTGCCGCTTATGAAAAAGAAATTGGAGCAAGATTAAGATAATAAGAACTCAAAATCAGACTTGGAAATATACTATGCAAATTATTACTTCAATTGATAAAATTCCGAAATTTGTGAATCCGGTTGTTACAGTGGGCTCCTTTGATGGAGTTCATTTAGGACATCGCAAAATACTGCAACAACTTAAAGAGAGCGCTGCACGATTAAATGGAGTAAGCGTTGTGGTTACTTTTGATCCTCATCCGCAGCAACTGCTAAATCCAAATTCAGACTTTTTCCTTATCAATACTCCTGAAGAAAAAATAAAACTCCTTGAAAAGGAGGAAATCGATTATTTAATCATCATTGCTTTTACTAAAGAATTTTCTGAAATGTCTTCTACTGAATATTTCGAGAAAATTATTGTCAATACTATTCGTGCAAAAGCTATCGTGATGGGACCAAATCATTCTTTTGGCAAAAATAGGGAAGGAAATTATGATTCAGTTGTTGATATTGCCAAAAGAGAAAATATTGAGATTATCAAGATTCCTGAATATATTGTTAAAGATTGTGCAGTCAGATCTGCCATTATCAGGAAGCATATAATTAAGAAGGATTTTAAAACGGTTGAGGAGTTGTTGGGCCATCCTTTATAAGTAATATCCTTTTGGATTAAAATAAAAAGAAAATTGCAAAATTGAAAACTAAATAAATAAAATGAAAAATCTTATCATTGTTGAATCTCCGGCAAAAGCTAAAACTATTCAAAAGTTTATTGGAAAAGAGTTCGATGTTATTTCAAGTAAAGGTCATGTGCGTGATTTGCCTCAAAAGGACTTGGGAATTAATGTGGAAAAGGGATTTGAACCCCAATATGAAATACTTAGCGACAAAAAGAAATTGGTTGCCGACATTGGAAAAATGTCTGCTAATGCCGATACTGTATGGCTTGCAACTGATGATGACCGCGAAGGAGAAGCCATTTCCTGGCATCTGATAGAATCTGCTAATATCCCTCAAGATAAGATTAAAAGAATTGTTTTTCATGAAATTACCAAGTCTGCAATAGAAAAAGCATTGGCATCTCCCCGTCAGCTTGATGTTGACCTTGTAAATGCACAACAAGCTCGAAGAATTTTGGACAGATTGGTTGGATTTGAGCTTTCACCGGTGCTTTGGAGAAAAGTTAAACCCCAACTATCAGCCGGTAGAGTGCAGTCGGTTGCAGTTAAATTAATTGTGGAACGGGAAAATGAAATTCATAAATTTAAATCAGACTCTTCCTATAAAGTTGTGGGATTGTTCCATCCTGCAAAAGATGAGAAAATTGAACTGGAGGCTGAGTTAAATCAAAAATTTAATGACAGTGAAGATGCTGCTTCTTTTCTGGAAGATTGTAAAAATGCCACTTTTTCTGTTGCTGCTGTTGAAAAAAATCCGGGCAAAAAATCACCTTCTGCTCCATTTACTACATCTACCCTGCAACAAGAAGCTTCACGTAAGCTTGGCTTTTCAGTGAGTAAAACAATGGTTATTGCTCAACAATTGTACGAAGCGGGTTATATTACCTATATGAGAACCGATTCTGTTGTACTGTCAGATTATGCTATTGCCTCTGCAAAAGAAGAAATTACTACTCTCTTTGGGAAGGAGTATTTTAAATATAGAAAATATGTTACCAAGACTAAAGGAGCTCAGGAAGCACACGAAGCAATCCGGCCTACGGTTATGGCTAATCATACTATTCCGGGAGATACTTTTGCCAAAAGGTTATATGAATTAATCTGGAAAAGAACGATTGCCTCCCAAATGAGTGATGCAGAAACAGAAAAGACAGTTATTACGATTCCAATTTCAAATAGAAAAGAGAAATTTATTTCTTCCGGAGAGGTAGTGCTATTTCAAGGATTTCTTAAAATCTATATCGAGTCTAAGGATGAAGAAGATGAGGAAGTTAAAGGATTACTGCCAGCCATGAATATTGGAGAATCTCTTTTATATAAGGAAATAACAGCTACTCAGAAGTTTGCAACACCTCCGGTTAGATATACTGAGGCAAGTCTGGTTAAAAAACTGGAAGAGCTTGGCATTGGACGTCCTTCTACTTATGCCCCGACAATTTCCACGATTCAAAAAAGATCTTATGTGGTTAAGGAAAGCAGACCCGGAAATGAAAGAAACTACACGCAACTGTTTTTAAAAAATAATATTGTCAAAATTGAAACCAAAAAGGAAAAGTATGGATATGAAAAGGATAAACTTTTCCCAACAGATATTGGAAAAGTCGTAAATGATTATTTACAGTCCAATTTTGATAAAATTATTGATTATAGTTTTACTGCCAAAGTAGAAAAGGAATTTGACGATATTGCAGATGGTCAGATATCGTGGCAGAAAATGATTGAAACTTTTTATGCCGATTTTCATAAGTCTATCGAACAGGCAATAACCTATTCAACCAAAGCCAGTGGGGAAAGGTTGCTCGGACAAGATCCCCATTCGGGTAAAAATGTCTTTGTAAAACTTGGGAAGTATGGGCCAATGGTGCAAATCGGAGAAAATTATGAAGATGAAAAACCTCGCTATGCCAGATTGAAGTCAACCCAATTCCTCGATACCATTACCCTGGAAGAGGCATTGGAATTGTTTAAACTTCCAAGAATTGTGGGGCAGTATCATGAACATGATCTGATTGTGGGTTTCGGTAAATTTGGTCCTTATATCCGTTATGATAATAAGTTTGTCTCTTTACCCAAAGGAGAAGAACCGACAGAGGTATCCTATGAAAGATGTCTGGAGTTAATTGAAGAGAAAAATAAAATTGACCAGGAACGGGCACCTCGTTTACTTGGTAATTATAAGGATAAAGAAGTTACTGTAGCGGTGGGAAAATATGGACCTTATTTGAAGTATGATGGTCAGAATATTACGTTGGAAAAAGGAACTAAGGTTGCTGAAATGACCTTGGATCAGGCTATTGAGTTTATCCTTAACGGAAAAAGTAAAAACTTGCTGCTCGCTTTCCCCGAAGATGAGGCTGTTAAAGTAATGAATGGACGTTATGGCGCTTATCTTACTAATGGAAGTAATAATTATAAAATTCCCAAAGGAGTAACCCCCGAGTTATTGTCCTATCAGGATTGCATTTCCATAATTGAATCTTCAACTCCAACTGTTAAAAAGAAAATTAAAAAAAGTAAAAAATAGAATTTTTTTTTCATATCTTTGCTTTTGTCTTTTTTTAACATGCTCTAAAATATGAATTTAGATTCTTTTTTTATTCCTGTCGATATTGAATCTTTGGGATTTTTTGACGTAAGCAACGAGAAGCAGCTAATTATTAATACTATATCTTTAAACGAGACCTCCCAGGATATTTCTTTGGACAATATTGATATGGTTATTTTGGGTGTTCCTGAATCCCGAAATAGTTATGATAATCATTCTTCATCTTTGGCTCCTGACGAAATAAGACGTCAGTTTTATCGCTTGTACTGTTGGAATAAACCTGTAAGAATATTAGATCTGGGAAACCTGATACCCGGGAAAAAAGTAGAAGATACATACGCCATCTTATCAGATATTCTTGCTTATCTTATTGAAAAAAAAGTTTTCCCTATTCTTTTGGGTGGCAGTAATGATTTGGCTTTTGCTTGTTACAGAGCATATGAACTGTTAGAGCAAGTTGTCAATATCGTTTCTGTGGATGCCCGTTTTGATTTGGGAAGAGAAGATCAGCCCATGACTTCCGAAAGTTATTTAAGCAAAATTATTTTACAGCAACCCAATTTTTTACTCAATTATGCCAATATTGGCTATCAAACCTATTTAAACAGCCCTGAAAATATTGACTTGATGAATAAGTTGTTTTTTGAGATATATAGGGTAGGGGTGATGAGGAAAAATATGGAAGAAGTTGAACCCATAGTTAGGAATGCAGAGATGCTATCACTTGATATTTCTGCCATTAGACGTACGGATGCTCCGGGAAATCCCAATTCATCGGCAAATGGTTTCTACGGTGAGGAAATTTGCCAAGTGGCACGCTTTGCAGGGTTAAGCGATAAACTCTCTTGTTTTGGCATTTATGAGTATGATCCTACACTGGATTATAATAATCAAACTGCTCAGCTTATCGGGCATCTTATCTGGTATTTTGTTGAAGGATTCCTCAACAGACAAAATGATACCTCTTTTAAAGATAAAAATAATTATACCCGACATAGCGTTACTGTTTCTGATGCTATTGATGAATTGGTCTTTTATTGTAGTAAGAAATCCGGAAGATGGTGGATGGTGGTTCCGGTAATAAATATTAAAAAAGAGATGGAACATAAATATTTTTTGCCCTGTTCAAAAAATGATTATGATATTGCCTGTAATGATAAAATTCCTGACAGATGGTGGAGAACTTATAATAAACTTAATAGATAAAATTGTTATTTTTACCAAAAAAAATTGTGTACGTTTCAATATAGTTATTTCTAAGTATTAATTTAAATTAAGAAGTTATGAAAAAAGGAATGTTAGCAGAATTTAAAGAGTTTGCCATAAAAGGCAATATGATGGACATGGCAGTCGGGATTATTCTGGGTGCCGGTTTTGGAAAAATTATCACTTCATTGGTGAGTGATATTATCATGCCCCCTATCGGATTACTTCTAGGAAATGTCAACTTTACTGATTTAAAACTTGTCTTGAGGGAGGCCGGCGTTGATGCAGTTGCCAATCCCGCTGTCACCTGGAATTATGGAAATTTCATTCAGGTGATAATCGATTTTACTATTGTAGCTTTCTGTATTTTCCTGGTTGTTAAAGCATTGAATAGAGTTAGAGATGCCAGAAAGAAAGATGAAGTTGTTACCCCTCCTGCTCCGCCCGAACCTACCAATGAAGAAAAATTGCTTACAGAAATTAGAGATCTACTTAAAAAATAGAGTTTAAAATAGATTATTATATTTTGTAATCATTAACTTACAAGTTTTATTATGAAAAAAATATTGTGCTTGCTGACAGGTTTTATGCTGATTGGTTTTTATGGGACTGCCCAAAACAATGCTTCATATTCTTCTGAAATATATGAGATTACTGCTGCTGAAGTGCCAATTCCAAATGTGGGATCAATAGAACCGATTTCTACTGAGCAATTTGATGATACTATCAAGGTCCCGAAAGCAAAAGATTATTGGAATTTTTCAGGAATTGTGGGGCTTAATGTTTCACAAACAGGATTGTTTAACTGGGCCGGAGGCGGAAATAATAATGCTACCGGTGTTTTATACGCCAATCTTACTTTGAAGTATAAAAAGAATAAAATTGCCTGGGATTCAAATCTGGATACTGACTTTGGTCTGATGTATGTTCCTGAAACGCTCTATCCATGGAGGAAATCAAATGACAAAATTGTATTCAGTACAAAATTGGGTTATGAGTTTTCTAAAACTTGGTTCGTTACTGTGTTAGGAGGTTTTAGATCTCAATATGTATCCGGTTATGAATATAAAATGATTAGCGGCGTGGAAAATGAAAATTATGTCTCAAATTGGGCTTCTCCTTCATACAGCGATTTGTCTGTCGGTATTGACTGGAAACCGAATGCTATCTTCTCTCTCTACCTTTCTCCGGTTGCCGGTCGTGTTACTACTTGTACTGATAGCTTGCTCAGGGCTACTTATGGAGTTCCGATAGATCAAATTTATAAGGCTGACCTGGGTTTGACATTCAAAGCTGGCGTGAACTATTCGGTAATTAAGAATTTGAAAATAATCTCCATATTTTCGATTTTTTCACCCTATACTTCCAAAATACAACCTTTTGGGAATTTCGATGTTGATTGGGATTTCTCCATTTCATATCAGTTCCTGAAAGTGCTGAATGTGTCCTTAAATACTTCACTGAAGTATTATGATCAGGTGATGATTACTGATAAAAGCGGCGCAACAGGTCCGCGTGTTCAGTTTAAGGAAGTGATTGGTCTTGGAATTGGCTATAGTTTTTAATACCGGATTCGTCTCTAACTTCGCCTTCTTTTGTGGATATCTGAAGAATCCCACGACTGAAATAAGAGGATGTCGTGGATGGTTCTGATAATCAAAATGAAAATTTTGAGATTATTATCGGCAAACCATTTTATAGCGGCATCATCCTTTCGGCAGGCAGCGGCAAAGGTAGAAAGAAAAGTACAGTTGTATTTGTCTAGCCATTTTATGGCATTTTCTTCATTGTCAATAGCATTGCTTAATATTGCAAACTCGGGAAACCCATTCTGAAGCAACCAATCAAGAGCATCCGTGTCTGATGAAATGGCATTTGATAATGCGGCAAGTTCAGGAAATCCATTGCTGAATAAAAAATCAGTGAATTGCTTATCTCCTTTCAAACTTTCATTAAAAGCCAACAGTAATTTGGGCTCATAATCGGTTAAACAATGAAGTTTTGCCATAACCTGATCAAGGTTTTAAATATTCTTCAATATATTTTTTTAACTCTTCTTTACCAACAAATCCTTTTATTGATGTCGGCTTTTTATTTACCGGAAAGAGGAAAAGTGTTGGTATTGAACTGATGCCATATTGACTTGCCAATGCTTTTTGCTCATCAACATTAACTTTGTAAACAATGATTTTTCCCTTATATTCTCTATATAGTTCTTCCAGGATGGGAGATAACATTTTGCATGGTCGGCACCAATCTGCATAAAAATCTACAATGCAAGGTTTTTTCCCTTTATAAACAGCAGAATCTCCATCTTTTAAAGGATTGAAGATTTTATTTTCAAATTCTGCCTGTGTAAGCTTTACTACTTGATATTTATCATCTGCAGAGGCGTTGCTGCTGCTGGCGGTTTGACCATTGGATTGCAAGAAAAATGCAATTAGCAATAGAGTAAAAATGATAATGCCTTTGTTTTTCATTATTGTTTTAGATTTACTGTCTTATTAAATACTATTTTATTTTCGGTGGAATCTTTATCGATGCAGAAATAACCATTCCTTTCAAACTGATAATAATGATCAGCTTTATTCAGAGTAAGAGATTGTTCTATCAGACCATTTTTGATTACCAAAGAATTTTGATTTATATGGTCAATAAAACTCTTTCCATCTTCATTATTATCCGGATCGGACACATTGAATAAACGGTCAAAAAGTCTTATTTCGGCGACTTTTGAATGCCCTGTTGACAGCCAATGGATGGTGGCTTTTACTTTTCTGTTGCTTTCAGTTCCGCCGCTTTTTGTTTCAGAGAAATAGGTGCAATGGATTTCCTGAATCTCGCCATCGTTATCTTTAGTTACAAAGTCACATTTAATGATATAAGCATATTTTAATCGAACTTCGCCTCCGGGAGTGAGTCGGTAGAATTTTTTGTCGGCATTTTCTTTAAAATCTGCTCTTTCAATCCAAAGATTTTTGGAGAATGGCACGATTCTGGTCCCTGCAGCTGGATTTTCAGGATTATTGACGGCTTGCAGCTCTTCAATACAGTCGTCCGGGAAATTGTCAATAATTAATTTCACGGGGTCTAATACTGCCATTGTCCGAGTTGCTATTTTGTTCAGGTCTTCGCGGGCACAAAATTCAAGTAGTGACACATCAATAATATTGTCTCTTTTGGCCACTCCGACAGTTTCTGCAAAATTACGGATGGATTGAGGTGAATAACCTCTTCTTCTAAGACCGCAAATAGTAGGCATTCTGGGATCATCCCAGCCCATGACATGTTTCTCCTGAACAAGTTGCATCAGCTTTCTTTTGCTCATGATGGTGTAGCTGAGGTTCAATCTGGCAAATTCAATTTGCTGAGGGTGGTGAATCTTGAGTGCTTCGCAAAACCAGTCGTACAACGGGCGATGTACTTCAAACTCAAGGGTACAAATAGAATGGGTAATCCCTTCAATGGAATCACTCTGTCCGTGAGCATAGTCATACATAGGATAGAGGCACCATTGATTGCCGGTGCGATGGTGTTCAGCATGAAGAATTCTATACATAATAGGATCTCTCATGTGCATGTTGGGAGAAGACATTCCTATTTTGGCACGGAGTGTTTTACTTCCGTCAGGAAATTCTCCGGCTCGCATGCGACGGAACAAATCGAGATTTTCTTCCACACTTCTATTTCGATAAGGACTTTCAATCCCGGGTTTAGTAGGAATTCCTCTTCCTTCACTTATTTGTTCCTGAGTAGAATCATCAACGTAAGCCAATTGTTCGCAAATCAGCTTTTCAGCCCATTGATATAGTTGTTCAAAATAATCGGAGGCATAGTGCTCTTCCGCCCATTCAAAACCGAGCCATTTAATATCTTCTTTTATAGAATCTACATATTCAACATCTTCCTTAACCGGATTGGTGTCATCGAAACGTAAATTACATTTACCGTTATATTTCCTTGCTATACCAAAATTGAGACATATCGATTTAGCATGACCAATATGTAAATAGCCGTTAGGTTCGGGGGGGAACCGAGTATGGACCTTAGAGTTATTCTTGTTAATTTTTAAATCTTCTTCGATTATTTGTTCAATAAAATTCATACTCAAATTATAATTAGGTTACTGTATTACCATTAAAAACTAAGGTGCAAAAATAATCAATTAATGCATATACTTTAATGCAGCCTTGTATAAAAAATAGTTATCCTCCTTTATTTACAATTAAGGCTTTAACTTATATATTATGCCTAGATAGAATGTGTTCTCAGGATTATTGACTTGTACTTCATTGTCTGCACGAACAAAAAAAGTAAGAGAGTGCTGTTTCTTTAGTCGATAGTCAATAGCTACGATAGTTCTGATATTGTCAATAATGTTTTTTTCGGGGTGGTTAATTCTCCAAAAAAATTCAGTTGACAGAGTAAGCTTGATAGGTTTATTGATAAATAGATATCCGACTTCTGCTTTGTTTCTTAAATACATTTCGGGATTAATCCGGTATTCTCCTCTTAACTCATCTTTAAAAGTATTTTGAAACTTAATCCGATAATTTAACCTATATTGTCTTATTTTTTCGTAATAACCGAGAGCGAAATTTATTCTGTATCGATTTTGAAAAACCCTATAATCATTCATTTTATTGATATATTCAAATGAAATTCCCGCTTTAAAATGTTCATTTAAAAAATGATAGTTTACATTGATAGTACTTTTAAATCTGTCATACTGAGTCAGACAATGATTGAACTTAATTTCTTCTTCAAAAGATATTTCAAAATACTTATTCAGATCTTTTTCAATCTCAACTGCAAGAATTCCTCCGAAATCAGTTGACTGTGAATTAACTGTAAGATATGATAAAATGCAGATAATAAGAAATATAAATGTTTTTTTCATCAAATATTAACTAAAATCTTTGATTTTTACTTTATTGTCTATCGTGTTAATCTGGTTGTCTGTGGGAATATAATAGACTTTTATATAGGCAACATCTCTCAAAAAATCAATATGACCAACTTCCAGTCTTTTAATGCTAAGACCTGTACGTGCTTGTAAATCAGCCATTAGCTCAACTTCCTTCCCCTGTTTTATCAATTCAATTTTTTCGTATAGTATTATTTTGGTGGCAGTATGTTTAATGAGTTTGTTGTTTTCAAAAAACATAGTGACCAAAATAAAAATCAGATTTGTGATAAAGAGTTCTACATAACTAACCGTCATAGCCAAGCCATTGATAACTGAAATTCCGATAATGACAAACATATAAGTCATTTCACGGAATGGAACTGTTTCTGTTCGGTATCGAATCATTCCGAAAATTGCAAATAATCCAAGTGCAAATCCGATTTGAAGTTTAACATTATCAAGTAAAAATATAAGCAGAAATATTGTCATGCTGAAGAGCATGAAAGAGATGTAGTAGTCGCGGCGTTGACTTTTCCTGTAGTAACAAAATCGGATAATTATCCAGCAAATAAGGAAATTAAATATAAATCGTATTAATAGTAACCAAAGACTTTCGGCTTCAAAAAGAGGAATGCCGAATAAACTTGGAACAAAACTATCTGATCCGCCGCTAAATTCGCGGGCAATATCCGGATCATACTCTGGTAATTGCAAGAAAAAGTTCATGTTAAATTTTAATTAGAATTTGTTTGTGTAATTTGTAAAAATGGAGTTCTGGTTATTTTTTCGATATATCGGAGCTTCCTTTTAAATCTGTTATATTTGGCTTCGCTATTGGTCAGGATTGTTCCTAAACAATATTTGCTGATACTTTTTGCTTGGATGTGGCTCTTCACGAGAAGTTCTTTTAAATGGGACCGTGATCTGCCCTCTTGCTTAATCTCTATAATTATGAGATTTGATGCCATAGCACTTTTTCCTGTATGATGGTTCTTGAATTTTATCCCACTGTCAATAGTTATTCTTTCTGTTTTTTCAATATTAACTAATGTTATTCGTTCAAAAAAAATTTCCACCTGAGGTGATAATAAGGAAATGTTATATTTTAGGTTTTCTTTTATAAAAGATTGAACTTTAGAGTCATCCAGGGCTGTTTCAAACATTTCTGGATGAATAGGAACTCTTAATTTATTAGTTCTACCTTTATTGTCCTTGTTCTTGATTTCACAAAATGTTGTAAGAGTACTTCGGTAGCGACGGGTTCGGATTTTTTGACGTTCCATCTTTCTATTATGATGAACTAAATACATGTCAATGTCAGGAGTGTCGAAATAGAGTGTTTGGTAAGGTGCTGTAATTTCCCCTTTGATAGTCTGAATATAATATTGTCCTGCCAGAAATGGGGCTAATGCAATAAAAGAATTCTCACTCATAAGATATTTCGTGTCAATACGATTCATTAACTGCACTTGCTTCATCTCTTCTAAAGAAATTGGAGATAGCTGACTTACTGAAGGGGAAATTGTTGTCATCTATTTGTAGATATATTCAAAGCTTTTTGTAGACTCTAATTTTCCGTTAGGAGAATAATTATATTGTTTTTTCTTAGTTCCGTCAGAATAGTATTCATACTTCTTGATCCTGACAACTTTGTTGTGGTCGTTATATTCTACTTCGCGTGAACATTTGCCATCTGTTCCATATTCGTATGTGATTCTTGATTTCATTCCATAAGAAGCATATTCAATCTCTTCAATTTTCTTTCCTTGAGGATTATAAGTTGTCACGTGGTCTAAAAAAGGGGTTTTACTGCCAACGTTTGTATTCCACTCTTTGATGGTGAGATTCTTCTTTTTCTCTTTGGTCGTGGTTTGTGCTTGTCCGAAAATAGTCAGCATTATGGTAATGGAAAGTAATAGTAGCCGGAAATGATTATTTTTCATTTTATTTATATTAAACATTGATAGTTACGTTAAAAATTGTTGGAAGTTCTACAATGATACCCGCTTCGCTAACCGTTACCGTTTGTGATATTACAGAAGGAATTTCATCTTCATCCTCTGTTATGGTAAATATTTCATAAGTGCCGGGTAATATTTTCTGAAACATAAAAATTCCGTCTTGACCAACTCTTACATCGTTAAAAGGATAAGGATCACCAATGTTTCTGATATATACTCGGTGTTCAAATGCCCATCCTTGGCCTACAATATCTCCGTTGTGAATATAGGTCGCATAAACGGACCCCTTTATTATTGATGTACCGTATGCCTTGCCTTCATGAATATATAGGTCTGAGACAACTCCGCTTTCGCCTCTTTTTATTTCTATAGTCTGAGATACAGCAACCCTTTCTCCGGTTGCCAAGGTAGAATAGGCATAGACGGTGTATTTGCCCGATGTAAGGTATTTAAATTGATAAAAACCTTCGGCATCAGTTTCCGTATCATCACCAAAATAATCATCGTTGCCATAAACAATAAAAACATCTGTCTTTGAGGCAGTAATGGTATCAGTTTCAAGATTATAATTGTCGTCGGGATGCTGAATCAAATATACTTTACCTTCAATTGACCCCGATCCTCCTTCCCCTTCGTCTGAATTACACGAAGTGAAAGAAATCATTGTAATTAAACTTGTTACAATGAATAATGTTTTTTTTGCACTCATTTTATGTGTGATTAATATAAATTAGTTTAAAAAATGTTTTTTTTTAACATAATTGAAAATGGGAAATTAAATAAAGAACCTAATTAAATAATGCAATTTAGTGAAGTGATTTCAATCAAATTCAAATTATCATGGAGCTATATAATAGGCAATTTAGAAAATTCATTTTGGGCTATTGTTTTGTGAATTAATTAAAAAAAATGATCCATTTAATGATTGTTTAATAACAAAAGAAATGATTTTATATTTTTGCGATATAAATTTTATTATGAAAAAAGTTAAGTCAGACTATCCTTATTATCTTTTTATTTTATGTATAAGCATAGCTGCCTATTTTTGGATGTTCCTATATGCTCCGATTTATGATTTTGCAGATGAGTTTTTTCCGGGCAGATACTTTATGTTTGAAGCTATTCATCATAATATTTTTCCAATATGGTTGCCTTATCAGTCAATGGGGTTGCCGGTTCATGCGGATCCTCAGTCGGGAACCTTTTATCTCCCTTTATGGATACTATTGATTTTCGGCGGCTATTCTCCTGTAACCTGGGGTATTGAATTTGTCTTGCATGTTTTTCTTGCCGGAAGCGGATTCTTTCTTTTGACACGGCGGTTTGTGGATAATAAAAGTGCTGCTCTGGTGGTTGCTTGTTGCTATATCTTGTCGGGCTTTTTTGTGGGTAATGCTCAACATATTTCCTGGATTATTGCCGCAACTTGGGTGCCTTGGGTGCTTTATTTTTTGCTTGCCTTTTTTGAGAATCCCCTTGCCAAAAATGCGGTTGGGATTGCAGTTTTTGCATCCCTTTTATTTACCGGTGGCTATCCTGGCTTTAGTTTTATTATTTTCTACCTTTTTGTTGCTCTATTTATCTATTATATTATTGTAAATATTAAAAATAAAAGCTATTTCAAAAAATTAATTCCATTTCTCATTTTAGCCGGAGTTCTCTGCATTCTTTTGATACTTCCTTCATTAATTTCATTAGTTGAAATAAAGAGTTTTATTACCCGAGGGGATACTCTTTCCTATTCCAGAGCTTCTGAGATTGCTTTTACTCCCCAAAGTTTTATTTCTCTGCTTTTCCCTTGGGTTGCTTGTAGTGAAGGAACATTCATCAGGACGGATATCTCAATGGGAACCATCTATGTTGGGGTGCTGACCATTTCCTTTTTCTTATTGGGTTTGTTTCAAAAAAAGAGTTCTTCCCTGAAAATTATCGGCTATTGGGGACTGTTCTGTCTGTTGCTTTCATTGGGAAGTTTTTTACCGGTTCACAAATGGGCTTTTTTTGCTTTACCTTTGTTCAATTTAATACGAATACCTGCCATTTTTAGGCTATTCGTCATTATTGCGATCCTGTTGGTTGCTGCTAAAGGTTTTGATGTTTTTATTTCTAATTTCTCTCATTACAAAAAACGATTCCTTATTTTTTGTATCACCTTGTTGACTTGTTTTTTGCTATTTTCTATAGTGTTGATGCTTGAGGACAAAACAATTTTTCAGGATTTTATCTCTTTTAATTTTTCTGCAATCAATAACAGTTCCCTTAATCATAAGTTTTTCTATGAGTCTCTGATGCAAATTTTGTTTCTTACAGTTGTCTTGATATCAATTTTTGCCGATATTAAACATCTTGTAAAAATTGTGATGTTTGTATTAATTGCAGACTTGGTTTTAAATGGGTGGATTTGTACTCAGCGTACCGGTTTTATGAATAATTATACGAATAAGCAATTTGCCGAGATGTTGTCATCAAAACCCGCGGGATATCCCATTCCCCGTGAAGTCACTTCCAGTGAAAACCTCTATTCTGTTGAGGAATTTGGGCCTTTTTGGAGAAATTTAGGAATATTTGCGAAAAAAATTGAATGGGACAGCTATATAGGAGTGGTACTCAAAAAGCATGAAGAGATGCTGACTCCCTACTTCGAAAGCGGGAAGCGCCTCTCATTATCCGAGGTGGCATTCTTTCCTGATGAAATTATCTATTCTGAAAAGCCTCTTCTTTTAAGTACGGATAGTGCATACACCGATAACAGGCAATTTGCGAAATCATATTCGAGCAGCAATTTGTCAAACGTGACTATTGTCAGGTTTAATCCCGGAGATATTTTACTTGCTGCCAATACGGAAATTGAACGTCCAGTGGTGCTTTGTCAGAATTATTACCCGGGATGGATTGCGACGACTGAAAAGGGTGAATCGCTGAAAATCGAAATTCTTGATAATTCCCTGATGTCGGTGAATGTTCCGAAAGGTTCTCATCAAATTGAATTTACCTACAGACGTTTAGATATTATATATGGTTTTATGGCAGAATTGATTACGTGGATAGGTTGTAGTATCTTTATTCTGATTGAACTGTTCAGAAAAAAGAAATTGAAAAATATAACCCAATAGCGAAAAGAATTGAAAAAAACGGAAGTTGCTTTACATGACAAGTTTAAAGCCGATTCCGTGAACATTAATAATTTGAACAGATGGGTCGTCTTTAAAGAACTTTCTCAGTTTGGTGATATAGACATCCATGCTTCTTGCGTTGTAATAGCTGTCATCTCCCCATATTTTTTTAAGGGCAAATTCTCTCTCAAGCACTTCGTTTTTTTTGTGAATTAACATAGTAAGAAGTTCAGATTCACGGGTGGTCAGGCGGGTCTCTTTTCCATTGCTGGTAAGTGTTTGGTGATTTACATCAAAACTAATTGTTCCAAGCTGAAAAACGGACTGTTCCACCTTATCGCTTTCCTGGATAGTCCGTCTCAATAATGCTTGTAGTCTGGCCAAAAGGACCTCCATTGAAAATGGCTTTGTGATATAGTCGTCACCACCAATTGAAAGACCTTCTATCATATCTTCCTGGAAATTTTTAGCAGTTAAGAAGATGATAGGGATTTTTTTGTCCATTTTTCTGATTTCTTTTGCCAGTGTAAAGCCATCTTTAAGAGGCATCATAACATCAACCAGACAGATGTCAAAATTGTTGGTGCAAAAAAAATCAAAAGCCATTTCACCGTTATTGGCATGTTTAACTGTATAACCTTTAGCTTCGAGGTAGGTGGTCAAAACTTTACCAAGGTTAACATCATCTTCAGCTAACAAAATTTTAATTGGTGTTTCCATATTCTATTTTTTTAATTGGCAAATATAAAGTAAATATGCTTCCTTTGTTAATTTCGCTTTGAACAGTAATTGTACCGTCGTGTAAAGATACAATCTTTTTAACATAATCAAGCCCCATTCCATAGCCGTTAGTGTCATGAACATTCCCTTTGGAAACTCTGTAAAATTCATGAAAAATTCTCTTCTGGTTCTTTTTAGAAATCCCGATTCCATTATCTTTGACCGAAATAATTAGATTTTTCTTGTCACTTTCAGTTTTAATTTCTATTTCGGAATTGTTTTTTGAATATTTGATGGCATTTTCTACCAGATTGATAATGCAGTTTTCAATATGAGTCTTGTCGGCAAAAATGAAATTTTGAGTAGCATTTAGATTCAAAGCAAGATGCCCGTTATTTGAAGTGATTTGTAAAGAGACACTTTCCGCAATGTTTTTGATTAATTCATGAATATCGAAACGCTCAATATCCATCTTGAGTTGTCCTTTCTTGAGTTGGGCTATTTGTAAGATGTTATTAACCATGTTCTTAAGACGATTGTTTTCGTCTCTGATAATAGAAATATAGGCAACTTTGGTCTCTGTATCTTCCAGAACACTCTCATCTGAAATTGCTTCACAAGCCAGTGAAATGGTCGCAATCGGAGTTTTAAATTCATGAGTCATGTTGTTTATAAAGTCGTTGCGGACATCTGCAATCTTTTTTTGTCTGTAAAGGTAGTATAATGTTAATCCTGATATTATAAGAATTATGGTTAAAAGGCTGATAATCAAAACTGCAATAGTGCCCATACGTTGAAAATAGATTCCTCTTTCAGCCGGAAAGTAGAGAATTAAATAATGAGGTGAAATGAATTTGTCATTTTTCTTGAGGGCAAAAACATATTCGCTTTGGAGAATGTTTTCAGGAGTTGTAATGGATGGAGGAACAACGAAATTGGTGGTAAAAGCATTGTAAAGGGCAAAATCAAAATCGGCTTCAATAGTGGCAACACCCAAAGATTCTTTGATAATTCTGTTCAAAAATTCTTTATTCAGCAAATTAATAGTGTTGCTGTCCATTTCTATCAGATTGATATCCAATTTGTTTTTACTTTTTCTTGCTCTTTCATTTTTATCTTCAAATTTTAAATAATCCATCTCCTCATCCCAAACAGGAGGAATAAATTTGAAGTTTTTCCTATAGTTTGTGTCAAAAAAGGTAGTATCATATTCTGTAATAAAAATGGTTTTGGCAGTATAAGAAATAGTGCTTTTGACAATCCCGATTGGTTTGGATGAGGTTGAATCGAGCAGGAATTTTTTGGAATATTTATGATAAACGGCAGGGGTAGAGTCATTTTTATTTTCCTGTAGTTCAATAGTTAAGGGAAGAGTATCTCCTTTTAAAACGGCATCTATCTTGCCGACAATTTCCTCACCTGCAGCTAGAACTTCACTGGCGAAGATGCTTCTTTGCACTTTTTCAGCTTCGGTATATAACTTAAAGATAGTCACTACGAGCATAAATGCAGTGATAGTCAAAAGAATTGAAATGGGAATAATCAGTTTTCTTTTCATAAGTTATATTGCAGGGTTAACAAAATTTTATTGCTGATTTATCGCGTTAAGTGTATCAGGGGTAGCACACCAGCGTATGGTATCAATCCCATCGGCAAATTCCATTATCTGGGGATTTTGAGCTTTGCCAAACGGAACTGCATCCGGAAAATCTATCGATCCGGAAACAGTACATTGAATTTTATCTTTATTTTGATTTAAATAAAGAACAACATTATCTAAAGAATTGTAATATTGGAAATTAAGGATCCCGATAGGGGAGGCCACCTCCTCTTTTTCTTCCAGTAATACAATGCCCAAGTCTAAAAAGGAATAGCCATTAATCAGATGGATAGCTCTTTGATATTCCAGGTTGTTCAGATAATGATTGTGTGTTGAAATCTCACCACTATTTTCTGTAAATATTCGCAACAGGTTGCTGAAATCATAATTCTGAGGGACAAACAACTTGGAGACCGAACGACACCCTAAACCGAAATAGAGAAAGATATCCTTAAATAAACCGACAAGTTCTTCATCGGTTTCATTTCCCGATAAAATTGCCAGGCTGTTTTTATGTTTACGCAGAATGTTTGGCTGTTTTTTAAAATAATACTCAAAATATCGGTTGCTGTTATTGCTTCCATTGGCAATCACTTTGTCAAAAGAGGCAATTTTATCAACAAAACAAAAGCTGTCTTTAAATGCAGGTTCAATATCGGTCAAGATTTTGGCAATAAGAGGTAGCAAAATAGGGTCATGAGAAGAGAGTTTTCCCATAAAGCGGTTTCCGCTCACTAATACTGAGAAAAAGTCATGAAAAGCCGCAACAGGAATATTCCCTGCAGCAATGACGGCAATCATTTTATTCTGGTTCAGCTCAATATCCGGAATAGCGCTGTAATAACTTTCAAGTTCCCGAAGTTTGTCACCCTCCAGCATTGTGGCAATTGCATCCAAAGAATAATTGATAAAAGAGGGAGTAAACCAATGATTTTCAATGGATTGTTTTTCAATAGCGTCGCTGATTTCCATAGAGAAAGGACATTGAGTTCTATTTCTGATCATATTTCCCAATTCTGTGAAAGCAGCAATTCTACTAGAAAAATCCAGATTCATTTGTGATTATTTGATGCAAAGGTACAAAAAATCTTTTTTTCTTTTTTTATAATGCAGAATAAAAAAAAAGTGTATTTTTGCACCCTCAAAATCGGGATATAGCGTAGTCCGGTTATCGCGCCTGCTTTGGGAGCAGGAGGTCGCAAGTTCGAATCTTGCTATCCCGACCGAACGAGGCTCCGTAGCTCAATGGATAGAGCAATTGCCTTCTAAGCAATAGGCTGTTGGTTCGATCCCAACCGGAGTCACTTTTAAAAAGATAATAACCTTCAATCAATTTGAAGGTTATTTTTTTTTATATTGATTAAAGTAAAATGGAGTTTATTTTTTTCTTTTGCGAAGAATTTTATTCTGGAGTTGACGTCCGCCGGTTGCTTCAAATATTTTGCGGATCTCATCAAGGTTCTCCTGTCGTATTTTACGGAGGGCTCCCGGTCCGTCCCCATTGTAATTCGCGCCCAGTTTAGGGGCAATATCTTCAATGTGCTCCCGATACCATTTCCAGACCGGACCTTGTTCAGGATGAGATTCGGGGTCAACTCTGTCAGGATGCACACAATAGCCAATCTCCAAGATGTTTTTTCCAATACTGTTTACCAGTTCTGCTTGTTGCCTGCCCATTACACTGTCGTTGTTATAGCCCAGCTCCTGGGAATATTTTCTCAACACATTTATCAAGACCCCGGGGGCATTGTTTCTGGGACAGCGCGTTTTGCACGACATACACTGTCCGCAATACCAGATGGTTTCTGAACGGAGTAAATTTTCAATTTCAGCTTCATCTTTTCTTTGCACAATATCGCAAATTTTTCGGGGATCATAGTCGAAGAATTCTGCTGCAGGACATATTGCAGTACATATCCCACAATTCATACAAGCTTTTAGCGATTCTTCAAATCGATCATCCTGCATCAATAAATTATATAGATTTCCCATAAAGCTATTGTATTTTATATCTGTTCATTCTCAGAAATCCAAGCAAAAAGCGGGGTAATGCTTTCTCGCGTTTTCTCTTTCTTAAGTCGATGTTGAGACCCATTTTTTTGATAACAGGCAATTTATGTGTTTCAACAAATTCTATTAAAGTGCCATCGGGATCTTCAATATAGGCAAATCTGCCGGCGGCATCTCCCATGTCAAAAGTGTCGGTGTTGTTTTTATTGATGGAGCTGTCAACAGTAAAGGGAAAGCCTTTTGACTCGCAAAAATTGCGCAATGAGTCCATATAAGTCACATCAAAACAAATTTGAATGAAGCCGGGATCTCCCCAGAATCTTCCTTCGTAAATCTTTTTAGGATTACGTTCCTTGGCAACTATCAGTTCAATCCGGCTATGCCCGAGCATTTCTGAGAAAGCTCCCTTTCTGGGTTTGGAATGAGTCAGCAATACCCGCCGATAGTTCCCGTTACCACCTTTCATAAACTTTAGGTCTTCAAACTGACCACTTTTGTCATACACAATTTGGTCATAGCCCAAAATGTCGCGGTAAACTATCAATGCTTTGTCAATATCTGTGACTCCAATCATGCAGCCAAGTGCTCCTCCGGCAAGTCTATGTTCCTCAATGAAAATGGATTCATATTGAACTATTTGAAAATAGTTGCCCCATGGGTCTTGAACAAAAAAAGTGGGTTTCCCTTCCGGGTCAACGGTTAATTCGCTGATGTTGGAATATTTTGTTTTTATTTCCGCATAAAGCTTGGCAACATCACGACTTTTAATTTTAGCACAGAATATGCCAAGATCGCCAACCTGAACCTCAAAACCAACCGGTTGCGGTTTGCGTTCAGAATATTGCCAAATCTCCAATCCTCCTCCTCCCTGCATGTTAATGGCGATGCAAGCATGACGTTTTTGGGGAGAATTTCCGGTGTAAGGCAACATCAGTTCAGCAACAGTGTCATCTTCCAAAATGCGTATATCAATTTGAAAATGTTCGATATACCATTTCCAGGATGCTTCCATATCAACTGTTCCAACGCCTATTTGCTGAATGCCTGAAATAAAATAGTTTTCCATAGTCCTTTTTTTAACTTTGCAAATATAGATAAAATGTCAGAATATTATTGTGTGCCGTAAATGTAATATGGAAATAGAATCTACTGTTTTTTGGAAAAGTAATTCTACCCCTTTATAAAATATGAAAGAAATAAACAAAATCAAATCTTGTTTGTGGTATAACTTATTTCGTGTAAATTTGCCAACTGTTTAGACCTTAAAGAAGATTATGAAAGATCGTATTCGTGAAATTTTGAAAAAGTATTGGGGGTACGATCATTTCCGCCCGCTTCAGGAAGATATTATAGTATCGGTTCTGGAAGGCAATGATACACTGGCATTATTGCCTACAGGAGGAGGTAAGTCCATTTGCTTTCAGGTGCCGGCACTTGCTATGGATGGACTTTGCATAGTGGTTTCTCCGCTTATTGCACTGATGAAAGATCAGGTGGAAAATTTGAAAAAAAAGAAAATTAAAGCTGCCGCGATCTATTCAGGAATGTCTCAATATGAAATAGAGTTGATTATTAACAACGCTGTTCTGTCTGATGACTACAAGTTCCTTTATGTTTCACCCGAAAGATTGAAGACGGATCTTTTTAAAGCGAATTTCAGGAAGATGAAGGTTTCTTTGATAGCGGTTGATGAAGCCCATTGTATTTCGCAATGGGGATATGATTTTCGTCCGCCATATCTCGAAATTGCAGAAATCAGACAATTTTTTCCTGCTGTGCCGGTATTGGCTCTGACTGCTACAGCTACTCCTGAAGTGGTGATTGATATTCAGGAAAAATTGCTTTTTAAAAATAAAAATCTGTTTCAAAAAAGTTTTAAGCGCGACAATTTAACATACTATGTCATTAAAGAAGAAGATAAACAGAATCGTATGTTGAGGCTGATGCAACGCAATCCGGGAACAGGGATTGTCTATGTGAGAAATAGGAGGAAGACCAGGGAAATTGCCGAATTTTTAAGACGAAATGGGATTGCGGCAGATTACTATCATGCAGGTCTTGATTGTTCTGTCCGTGATGAGAGACAACGCAATTGGATGTCCGGAAAAACACGGGTTATTGTTTCCACAAATGCTTTTGGGATGGGAATCGACAAACCTGACGTGAGATTTGTGGTGCATCTTGACATTCCGGATACTCTGGAAGCCTACTTTCAGGAAGCAGGAAGAGGAGGTAGGGATGAAAAACCTTCGATTGCGGTGATGTTGTTTGATGATGCCGACCTGAAAGAATTGCAAACTAATTTTGACCTCTCGTTTCCTAAACCGGATGTAATTAAAAAAACTTACAGGGATTTGGCAAATCATTTCGGTGTTGCAGTAGGAGCCGGTGAGAATTCATCCTTCCCTTTTGATATTGATTTTTTTGCAAATAAATTTAGTCTCAAGCCTTTAGTATTGTTTAATTGCCTTAGTTTTCTTGAAAAAACAGGGGTGTTGCTTTTGACGGAAAATGCAAAAAAAGGTTCTTCGGTTCATGTGATGTTAAAGTCTGAGGATTTTGAAAATTTCTATGCACTGTATCCCGCTTATGAGGATTTTATAAAATTACTGCTTCGTTCCTATTCAGGATTATTTACCGATTATGTTAATGTCAACGAAAGTCTCCTTGCCCGAAGGATGAATGTTGAGGAGAAACAGGTGGAAGATGATCTTCATTCGTTGGCCAAAATTGGAGCTATTGACTATAAGTGCCGGACAGGAAAACCGAAGTTGCTTTTTGTGGAAAATCGTGTGGATGAAAAATATCTCTATTTTGACGATGTAATTTATAAGCAACGAAAGTTGGTCGCCAAAAAACGTTTAGATGCTGTATTGAATTTTGTAAATTGCACCGACCGTTGTCGCAGTGAGTTATTGCTCCAATATTTTGGGGAGAAGAAAAGCATCCCATGTGGCAAGTGTGATGTATGTCTGAAAATTCACAAATTGAATCTATCGGCAGACGAATTTAAGGTTATTGCCGAGGCTGTGAAAAGTACTATTAACTCGGGAAATGTTAAGTTGAAAGAGGTGGTCTTTTCTTTGTCCGGGGATTATCCGGAAGAGAAAATTATTAAAGTGGCGAGATATTTAATAGATAAAGGGGAAATAAAAAACTGCCATTGATGTCAATGGCAGTTTTAATTTTATTTAAGGCCGCTTCTTTCGAGCAAAGCCTTAATTTCAGGTTCTCTGCCTCTGAATTTTACATAGAGGTCCATCGGCTTTTCGGAGCCTCCTTTTGAAAGGATATTATCATAAAAAGAACGGGCTACCTCTTTATTCATCACCCCTTTTTCGCGGAAAAGTCCAAAAGCATCAGCATCCAGCACTTCTGCCCATTTGTAACTGTAATAACCTGCCGAATAACCACCGGAGAAAATATGGGAGAAAGAAGTACTCATACAGGTATTTGGAACAACCGGCATCAATTCCGTTTTATCAAG
The DNA here is from genome assembly GCA_019135895.1 of Bacteroidota bacterium. Classification (GTDB taxonomy): domain Bacteria; phylum Bacteroidota; class Bacteroidia; order Bacteroidales; family WCHB1-69; genus JAGVVH01. Next base: position 39,265 of record JAGVVH010000446.1, read on the forward strand.
TTCTTTTCTTTCAATTTTCAGTACATTTTCAATTTCATCAGGGTTGATGGTGTGCCACATCATATCCAGATAGCCAAAAGAGAGTTGGCGGCATGAGGTATAACCTGCCTGGAAGTTGTCAAATTCCCTTAGTTTTGAAATTAATTCCATCGGAATAACTTCTCCTGTTTTATAATGAAAAGCAAATTTCTTGAGAAATTCAAATTCACTTGCCCAGTTTTCATTTATTTGAGAAGGAAGTTCAACAAAATCTCTTTTTACATTGGTTCCTGAAAGGCTCTGATAGGTGACATTTGATGCCATTCCATGTAAGGCATGTCCAAATTCATGTAAAAATGTACTAACTTCGTAAAAGGTTAGCAATGAAGGTTCTTTAGGAGTGGAAGGAGTGAAATTCATAACAAGGGAAACCAGCGGGATTATCTTTTCTCCATTATCGTTTATATATTGTTCTCTGAAATTGGTCATCCAGGCACCGTCTTTTTTGGAAGCTCTTGGGTGAAAATCCAAATATAATATTGCTTGAATTTGCTTATCTCTATATACTTCATATACTTTTACATCAGGATGATACTTGGGGATTTTATCGGTAGGAATGAATTTAAGATCGTAAAGATCGGTCGCAAGAGCAAAAACTCCGTCAATGACATTTTCAAGTTTAAAATAGGGTTTCAACATTTCATCGTTGAGGTTGAAAAGCTTGCTTTTTTGTTTTTCTGAATAGTAGGTAAAGTCCCATCTTTCGATAGTTCCCTTAAAACCTGATTCCGATGCAAATTGATTCAACGACTCAATTTCTTTTTTTGCCACAGGTATGGAATATTTAAGCAGTTGATCTAAAAGGTTATAAACTTTTTTTGGATTTTCTGCCATTCTATCTTGAAGTGCATACTCGGCATAGTTATGATAACCCAAAAGCTTGGCAATTTTATCACGGCACATCAAAATTTCTTTAATGTTTTTGCTGTTGTCATATTCTCCTCCAAAAGCCTTACTTCCATTGTGAATATACATCTCTTTTCGCAATTCTCTATTATCGGCATATTTCATCACGGCTAAAAAACTGGGGTAAGATAGGTCAAATACCCAGCCTTTTAATTTTTTTTCTTTTGCTTTTTCTTTGGCAATGGCTAAATCTGCTTCCGGTATTCCTTTGAGATCTTTTTTGGAGGTGACATTTTTGTACCATGAGTTGGTTGCGTTTAGAACATTTTGGTTAAAGGATAATGAAAGCTGCGAGAGTTCCATGGTTACTTCTCTGAAAATTTTCTTGTCATCCTCCGATAAGGTTGCCCCACTGTTTAAAAAAGCACGGTAGGTGTTTTCAAGAAGCATCTGTTGCTCAGGATTGAGTTTTCCGGGATTGTTGTAAACTTCTTTAATGCGGTTAAAGAGAATGGGATCTAAGGTAATATCATTACTGTATTCCGTTAGCATCGGACTTATTTTTTGCGCTATTTCCTGAAGTTCAGGAGTGGAGTTGCAGTAAAGCATATTGAAAAATACCCCGTTGATGCGGTTCAATAAACTACCGGATCTGTCAAGTGCTGCAATGGTATTGTTAAAGGAAGGCTTCATCTTGACATGAGTAATCCTGTATATCTCTTCTTTAGCAGCTTTAATGGCATAGTTGTATGCCGGAATATAATGCTCCGGTTTTATTTTATCAAAGGGGGGAGTCTGGTAGGGAGTTTCCCATTCCAACACCAAAGGATTGTCCTTTGGCATTTCATTGTCATTCTGAGCATTAACTAACATTGTCATAACGGTAAAGATTCCAATTAATAGTACTGTTTTTTTCATATTTATTGTTTTTTATTTTTATAATGAATGAAAAGAAAAATTCATTATACTGTCAATCATTGAGGGAAACGATTGCAAAAGCAACAACTCCTTCACCTGCTCCGATAAAGCCCATTTTTTCGTTGCTTTTGGCTTTAATCGACAATCGGGAGCAGTCAATTTTCATGATAGAGGAGAGCGTTTCAATCATTTTATCAATATATGGTGACAGTTTAGGAGTTTCCAGAACAATAGTAATGTCAACATTGTTCACACAGAAATCCTTGTCAGATAAAATATCGATGGTTTTGGCAAGCAATATTTTACTGTCAATATTTTTGAATTCGGGATGGGTATCAGGGAAGTGGGTTCCGATATCTTTCATGCCGGCAGCCCCGAAGAGGGCATCGCACAAGGCATGAATTACAACATCACCATCAGAATGGGCAACAGCTCCCTTATCTATGAGAATCGTACCCCAAGCCCACTCTCATTTTCGTTCTGTTTTTATTTTAATTTCCCTTGTTTTTTAATAACTTCCTTCTGAAAGGATTCAAAATCAAAAGTCAAGGTAAAGCGCAGTGTGTTTTCTAGAGGATGATATTGATCAATAGTAAAAAGATAGGCAACATCAATGGCAAATACGTTGTATTTAAGACCTGCTCCGATAGTCAGATACTGGCGGTTTCCTTTGTATTTGCTTTCATGAAAGTAGCCCCCTCTTACGAAGAGAAGATCACGGTATGCATATTCAATTCCCACAGACCAAATA
>JAGVVH010000050.1 GCA_019135895.1 Bacteroidota bacterium
AAAACCCTTCATATAAATACGACATCTCTTCAAGGCAGGCCGATGTAGCTCAGCTGGTAGAGCAACTGATTCGTAATCAGTAGGTCCCCGGTTCAAATCCGGGCATCGGCTCCATAAAATCAGCAACTTATAAAAATGAGCATTTCTTCAATTTTCATCATGTAGCCCCTGTGTAGCCCACGGCAAACAATATTAGCAATTTGCTGAATACTTTTTCCCCGGGAAATCCGTCAACAAGAACAACAAAAGTTCCGTTTGGTTGTTGCCGATGACACACCGTGTTCTTTGGAGAGTTTTTTGGCTGTGTTCGGGGTATCATTTTGACACCCCGATTTTTGGTCGCCATGTCCGCCATCTTGACGCTTCGCCCTGTTATACCTGTGGCCACGCAACAAGCTCATTTGATCCGGTGTCAGGTTCCTGCGACCCAACTTTAAGTATCAACTCTTGCCTGTTTTCCCCCATTGCTAAAACCTTATCACATTTTGACAGCTCTATGAATGCGGACCTCCATCATTTTGATGGACAAAGTTATTTCTTGATCCTCATCTTGAATTTCAATTCCTTCGTGAAATAGCTGGCCCGCTTATGTAAGCGGTCGTTCACCGCCTGTATTCCCGACTTTGTGAATTGGTTGTACTGAAGCTCAGATAGGTAATACATTTCAAAAATTGATGAAAGTACCCAATCAACATCAGCAGCATAGCCTGATATGCCGACTGCCCCCGAAACTTGCAAATATTTATTGACCCTGTTACCATTTATATCCAATGACTCACATGATCCGAAATGGATGATGCGTCTATGGCACTTGCCTTTGAGAAAGTCGAATAGGGTGTCGGTGGTTATGGTTATGTCACGACCTTTGACCTTGGCAAGGTGGATACAACCAGGGCTACCATGAAAAGCAAGATACAGGATCGGGTAATTTACTTGTCGGGGCTCAGTCCATTTCTGTAGATAATAGTATAGTTCTTCCTCTGTGGCAATGTCGCGATGAATGTAGGGTACTTCGAGAGGAGAGTCATGGAGAAGTTGTGCAACGGCTTCAACTGAAGTCTTTTTCTTCAATGAACCATACCATTCACCGATTTCCAAGCAATAGATACCCTTAGGTCGTGTCTTCAATTGATATTTCTCCTTTCATCGAATAAGTAATAAAATGGGCAAGTGTTTTCTGAAAAATTACGTAGTTCTAATAACCTACACTAAAAAATTGTACCACATTTTAAGCTAGAGTTCAGCCTTTTTGATGTTTTTGGGTTGAGTGTTTGTATGTTTACGAAGATTTACGATTTGAGGCTTTCAGGAAGAAGTTTTCGCCCCCGACCATTCCTGAAAATGCCACCTTCAACCAGGATTCAATATTCCGCCGTGATAAACAAAACTGCAACTTTGTATTTAAAAGTGTGTTTTTCTGTATTTATTGCCGTTTTGCGTATTCCGGCACAAGTTGCCATCAGTCTCAAAGATGAAAAGACATCCTTTTTCCGTCTATTTCAATAGTCGTCTTGGAATAAGTCAGCTTCTCAAAAATTCGCCCATCTTTAAAATAGAGCAGATCCACACCGCGCCGCCGTTCTGGTTTCCCCTCAAAACCCTTTTCAAAAGAAGGGCTCTCAAAGAGCCAGCGATAAAGGATCTTCTGGTCCTCCTCATCAATGAACGTATCCTCTCCGATAAAGCGAAAACCACCGTGGTTGGCAAACCATGGTGCCCAGGCCTTACGGAGGGCTTCCTTCCCCTTTACCTTGGCTCCTGTCCAGTTCTCGAATAAAATGTCGTCGTCAAAAAGGGCGATGACCCCCTCCAGATCATAGTTCCCCCATGCCTGGTTCCAACCCTGTAGTGAATTAATAAGTTCCTGCCGCGATAGTTTCATGTCTTTCTCCTCCTGCAACTGATTTTATTCCGGTCAGTAAAAAATAGCGTTGAAAGAAAGTATATCTTTGAATAATTTTGAATACTCACATCATGAATCCTATTTAACTCTTTGTATTAAAAACATCTCTCCGTAAATGTATGTTTGATAATCTTATATACGGGTTATGCTGTATTAAGTTTTTTCAAAATAGGATCATCAGCCATGAATATATTGGTGGTCTCAGTCTCGTCATCAAAAACAAGAACTGCCGATCCATCTTTAAGTTTGGACTTTACCTGCATGAAACTGGTTTCCAGGGAAGCCTCTATTGCGCCATAATCAGTCCCGTTTCTGGAAATGAATTCTTCTATGACTCCCTTGAGGGCATGAGCACTGAGTTTATTGATGGGGATGATATGGATTGCCATTACTCACCGACCGTTTTTGACTTATTAAGCAAACCTGGCTCAACCGGAGACATCATCATTTCTTCCGAGGAATAAGGCTGCAATATGGCCAGCAGTTCCTTTTGATTATGATTGTCCGGGTCAATCCAGACATCTTCGAGCTCTTTCTTTACAATGACCGGCATCCTGTCATGGATAGGCTGTATTAGTTCATTGGCCTCTGTCGTGATAATTGTGCAGGTATGGATTGGTTCTTTCTCCGGCGACAGCCATTTTTCATAGAGCCCGGCAAAGCCAAAAGGCCCTCCGGATTTTAACGAGAAGCGGAAAGGCTTCTTCATCTTACCCAATTTCTGCCACTCGTAAAAACCCTCAGCGGGAATTAGACATCGTCTTTTTTGAAAGGCATTCTTAAAACTTGTTTTCTCCGCAATTGTTTCCGCCCTCGCATTGAACATTTTGTTTCCTATTGAGGAATCCTTAGCCCATGCCGGAATCAATCCCCAGCGAAAATTGACCAAAGTATTTTGATTATCCTTACGAAGGACGGCATATATTTGCTGACCTGGAGAAATATTGTTACCTGGTTTGTAATCACAGGCAACATTCTGGATATTGAATGATTCAGTGATAATCGTTAAGTCAGTCAGCAAAACAAAGCGGCCGCACATCTTAGTCCTCTCCAAGCTATTGAAAACATTATAACAGATGCCCTGTATTTATAAACACAAAAATATCCTTGACAATAGAACATTTGTTCTATTATGCTGCAAGCCATGGAAACGAAACGAACCGTCAAATCCGTGGCGCAGAAGATCGCCGATTTCAGCCACGGTAATCATCGGATGCCGACCTATGAGGAAATGCTTGCTCTGCTGGCCGTCCGGTCCAAGAGCGTCGTCAACTTCTGGGTGAACAAGCTCCTGGAGGAAGGCATTCTGGAGAAGGATTCTAAGGGCCACCTGACGTTTATCAACCCGCTGATCGGTGTCCCTCTGGCCGGTGACGTATCAGCCGGATTCCCCTCCCCTGCGGAAGAAGAACTGCGGGATGTGATCTCCTTTGACGAGTACCTGATCACCAACCAGTCCAAATCCTTTATATTGAAGGTTGACGGAGATTCCATGACCGGAGCCGGGATCATGCCGGGCGATCTGGTGCTTGTCGAACGCGGCAGGGAACCGAAATCAGGAGATATTGTCATTGCCGAGGTGGACGGCTCCTGGACCATGAAGTATTTTCGCAAAAGGGGCAAAGAGATTTACCTCGAAGCGGCCAACCCGAAATATCCCAGGATTAAACCACAATCGGAACTGCGCCTGGGCGGCGTCGTGACTGCCGTCGTCCGGAAATACCACACATAAAGACACCATTATGACCGAAGAACCCATCTTCAGCCTTCAGTCCTGGCCGCGGGCCATTGCCCATATTGACGGAGACGCCTTCTTTACCTCCTGTGAAGAAGCCATACACCCGAATCTGAGAGGGAAAGCAATCATTACCGGGGGAGAACGCGGTATCGTCGCCTGCGCCAGCTACCCGGCCAAGAAACTGGGCGTCAAAAGAGGCGTTCCCCTGCACGAGGCCAGGAAAATCTGTCCCGGATTAATCATTCTGCCCTCCGATTACGAGACCTACAGCCTGTTTTCCAAGCGGATGTTCGACATCATGAGGCGTTTTACCCCAGATGTGGAAGAATATTCCATCGACGAGGCTTTCTCCGACATTACCGGTATGCGCCGGTTCTGGAAAGCTTCCTACGAGGAAATCGCCCTGAACATGAAGAAAGCCATCGAAAAGGAACTGTCCATAACCGTCTCTGTGGGTCTGAGCATCACCAAGGTGCTGGCCAAGGCGGCCTCCAAGCATCAGAAACCCTCGGGCATGACGGTCATTACAGGCCCGGACATCGCCAGCTACCTGAATGACCTGCCGGTGGAGAAAATCTGGGGAATAGGCCCGGCCACGACCCATTATCTGGCCAAGCTGGGCATTCATACGGCACTGGCCTTCGCTCAAATGCCGGAAAAGACGGTTTTGAAGAAGTTTACGAAGCCAGGTGTGGAAATCTGGCAGGAGCTGAGAGGCAAGTCGGTTTATCCGGTGACAACGGGGGAAAAGACTTCCTACGCCTCAATCAGCAAGACAAAGACGTTTGCACCGCCATCGTCCAATGGCGAATACCTGTTCGCCCAGCTGATGCGCAATATGGAGTCGGCCTGCATCAAGGCCAGGCGCTATTCACTGGCCCCCAACCGGATTGTTGTGTTTCTCAAGAAGCAGGATTTCCACTCGGTGGGCAGCGAGGCAAAGCTCTCCCGGCCCTGCGCCTGTCCCCTGGAAATCTCCGGGGTCATTCATGAACTGTTTGACGCCTGTTACTGCTCCAGGGATACTTACCGGGCGACCGGGGTTGTCCTTCTCGACCTGGAGGCGGATGCCGATAAACAATACACGCTGTTTGACAATCCTATTCAGGCGGAAAAAATAAAAGACATTTACAGTGTGGCCGATGAGCTGGGACAGAAATTTGGCAAGCACACGGTGCATCTGGGGAGTTCCCACCTGATTGACAAACTGGGCAAGGGGCGCAGGGGGACGCCCACTGTCCGGGAACAGACGAAGATGTTGGGAGAAACGAACCGCCGCCATCTGGGGCTGCCGCTGCTGCATGTGAAGGTATAGGATTGTCCCCGACTCTCCTTAATTTTGGCCCAAGCTTTTTATGTCACTCATGTAAATCATTCA
>JAGVVH010000084.1 GCA_019135895.1 Bacteroidota bacterium
TAATAAAACTATTATACCGGAATCCCTGGATTATGAATAGAACCGTGTAGTCATTTCTTTTATTCAGACTATCCATCATGTTCTGCCATTCAATAAACTTTGGATAACACGGCTCGCATCCGTCCTCAAGATAAACCACTGATATATAGTTATACCTCTGCCTGAACTCTTCATATGACAGTAATTTGTCACCAAACCTTACAGAATCAAACATTTCCAGTCTGATTGTTTTATTCAGATTGCTTTTCAGGTCCCTGGTAACAGACTGGTTAGAACAGGAGATTAAAGGGATCAGGCATAATAATAAACTCAGGTATCGTCTCATAGCAACAATGTTCTTTAATTCTTGGATAGAAAATGGATGATCTAACTTTTAGAGTTTAACTGGTTCTGGTATTTCTGCCTCTGGCAAACTTAGTCTGAAAGCTTCATAATTCAGGGATATCGAAGTATCCCAGCGGTTCTTCCCTGTCATTGAAATAGGCAATTATTCTGTTATTCTTTTCATCGATACAAAAGCTCCAAATTTCAGACCCCGTTTCAATAGTTTTCTTATACGAGCCATCCAGGCCAAATACTATAATACATTTAGGACCTGCACCTCTCTGAATGTTGCCATCAACAACGATACGACTGCTGCCATGATATGCAGAAAAAATCTTTTTGTCATATATTATTGCACCTTCGAAATAAGCATTATCATCCTTTTCAGGATCATCCCATCCGGGTCCGTAAACGTTGTATTTCAGGTTGCCTTTTAGATCACAGACAGTCATTAGGTCCTTATATCGATAACAATTGACATATATTCCATCTGCAGATGACAGAGCAAAACATGAGTTTGAAAGCCTCCCTTCTACTTTTGGATTTTCATACCCGAACCGTCTGATTTCTCCCGAATTAATATTAAGCTTCGTCATAGCCATTGTCACAAAAGGAGAACCGCTAAAAGGCTCAATTGCTTTACCAATTGCGATGCTGTCATTTAAGAAACCATAATAAACGAGGAGTAATGTATCTACGAGTGTTACTGAGGTACCTGGCAGATACATTTCGTCGGAAAGAACACTGTCCAGAGGAAATTTATGCAGAACTTTTTTTCCTACATCAAGCTGCCAGAAGACTCTTTTTCCCCTGTCAACCAATATACCACTTGGCATAGTTATCTCTCCCGGCCCTCTGCCAAGGACTCCGGTACTTGTAATGTATCTGAATGTATTAAGATCAAACAGATGATTTACTTTTTCCTCTTTTGGGTAGGACTCTTCAGCAATCAGGATATTATCAATGATATGCAGATCACATCTGCCAAAAATATAATCAGATTCAATATTAACTATTTTGTCAGATACATCTACTTTTCGGTCTCTTTCCTTTTGGATTATTTCGGTCTTGTTATTATTGCCACAGCTGGAAGAAAACAATATAAGGGAAGCCGCTGCTAAAGGTAAATATCTCATGACTGCTATTAAAAACCTACTGTTGTGCATTTCTATAATCACAATTATGTTTTGTAGATTCCACATTCGGAGCCTCAGTACTTAACAGGTATATTAAAATATCCCAGAGCTTCTTCTCTTCCCTCAAAATATGCAATTATCCTGTTATTATCCTCATCTACACAAAAATAAGAAAACTTATCTTCGGTTTCTATCGTCAATAAATAGTCTCCTTGTGTATTAAATATTAAGATTTTAGAGGGAATATTCCCTTTCAGCCTGGTCCCATCATTAACAACAGCTAAATCATTGATGTAAGATGCGAATATCTTCCCGTCTGCTATTTCAATTCCAAAATAAAACGATTTGTTATTCCCGTCGTTTTTCACTCCTTCTGGTCCATATACGTTATACAAAAGGTTCCCCTCCAAATCACAAATTGTCAATAGGTCATATTTAAAATAGCTATTAACGTAAATATTATTGGCGATTGAAAGCGCAAATTGAGAACTTGACTTATCATCTTCAAGCTGGGGGTTTGCATAGCCAAATTCTTGAATCACATTATTTCTAATATTTAGTTTTGACATAATCGTTGTGTAAGAGTTGCTATTGATAAATTGCACCGCTTTCCCAATGAATATACTGTCATTCAGGATTTCGAATCTATCAATAAATAGGTCATCGCTTAGCTTCAGACTTTCTGTCGGCATAAAATCTTCATTCTCAAGTATGCTGTCAAGGGGAAATTTCCATATGACTTTTTGTCCAAAATCAGGTACCCATAAAACTCGATTCTGCCTGTCTACTCCAATATTGCCGGGCTCAGTTATTTCTCCCGGGCCTCTTCCCAGCAAACCTGAACTGGCAACGTGCCTAAAGGTGTTCTTTTCAAATAGATGAATACACCTGGGGGTTTTAGATGCGACCTCAAGAAGAACCAGGTACTCATCAATAATATATAATAACGATTTACCGAATAATGCTCCATTTTTAATATCCACAATATCATTTTGTACGTTAACAATTTTGTTTCTCTTCTTCTGGAGCTTTTCAGTATTCGATCTAACCCCGGAACAACCTGTAAAACATATTACAAAAAACATATAAATTACCAAAAACTTCTTCATGTGTATTATGGTTAAATAATTGGAAAGTATGGGCACGGGAGTTGTGCCCATACAAAAAGAATCTTAAATAATTACTGCTGCCTTTCCTTATAATCTCCATAATCAAGATAATGAGGATGCCATCCATTGCACCTGCAACCCGCTCCGTTGTCAAGACATCCATTCGGGCAATCAGGATTCACCTGCGCATTTGCCTGGGACATTATTTTTATGGCCTTCAAATTAGCGTCATCTGTGCGGACTTGTGCAACATTTACGGTAAGAATTGCAAACATCACAAAAACACAGGCGACAGTTGCAAGAAAAAGTCTTTTTTTCATGATGATAGGGTTTTTTAATAAAACATATTTATGAATTCACTATGGCCGAGGCCGTTATTCAAGCTGATCCAGCTTGAATATTTTTCTGTTTTATTATCTTTGTCGTCACCTCCTTTCATTTTTTGTGAAAGGCCGGGGCAGAAAGTACTTGGCAATACAGGCAAAGCTTTCTGCCCTTTTCTTTCTGATTTATACTTTTATCCCTAAAAAAAATATTTCGTAAAACGGCAAACTTGACCTATGTAAAATTAAATAAGATGTTTAAGTTTTTATCGGGAATTATCGGGAATTATCAGTAGGAAATTTAATCATTCCACATTCCGAATCCCGACTATTCAACCGGAATATCGAAATATCCCAGCGGTTCTTCCCTGTCATTGAAATAGGCGATTATCCTGTTATGCTTTTCATCAATACAAAAGCTGCATATTTCAGCCCCGGTATCAATAGTTTTCTTATACGAGCCATCCAGACCAAATACTATTATACTTCTGGGATATGCGCCTCTTTGTATGTTGCCTTGAACAATGATACGACTGCTGCCGAGATAGGAAGCAAAGATTCTATTGTTATGTATTACTGCATCAAAAAAATAACTATTATCATCCTTTTCAGGATCATCCCATCCTGGTCCGTAAACATTGCATTTCAAGTTACCGTCTAAATCACAGATGGTCATTAAATCTTTAAACGGATAACTGTTGACATATATTTCATCTTTTACAGACATGTCGAAATATGAATTTGTATATCTGCCCTTTACGCCAGGATTTTCATATCCGAATCGCGTGATTTCACCGGTATTAATATTAAACTTTGTCATTGCCATTGTTACAAAAGGTGATCCTGAAAAAGGCTCTATTGCTTTACCAAGAGCGATGCTGTCATTTAAGAAACCATACCACACAAGAAGTAATGTATCTACGAGTTTTACTGAGGCACCTGGCAGATACATTTCGTCGGACAGAACACTGTCCAGAGAAAATTTATGCAGGACTTTTTTTCCTACATCAAGCTGCAAGAAGACTCTTTTTTCTCTGTCAACCAATATACCACTTGGCATAGTTATCTCTCCCGGCCCTCTGCCCAGGACTCCGGTACTTGTAATGTATCTGAATGTATTAAGATCAAACAGGTGATCTACTTTTTCTCCTTTAGGATAGAACTCTTCTGTAAGCAGGATATCGTCAATAATATATAAAAAAACCTTCCCGATAACATAATCCGTTTTAATGCTCATTATCTTATCAGATACGTCTACGATACAACCTCTTTCGCTTTGTACTATTTCTAATCTTTTCTCATTCCTTTTCCCACAACCTGCAATTATCAAAAGCATAATTGTGAACAGTATTTGTAAATATCTCATCTGGTAATAGTGATTTAACTTTCCATCATTTACATTTCCCACTAAACAACGTATGTACTTATAAAGTGTGGCTGTTTTTCACAACCACACTCTTTTAACACGGAATCTCCAGGTTATATTGATTCAATTAATCCAATGTAGAACCTTTAGGGGGATTCCAGCAAGTACTTGACATGCCGTTGCAGTAGCACCATGGTCCTCCTTCAACACATCCCGTCGGGCAATTTGGATTTACTTGTGCATTTGCCTGTGACATTATTTTAATGTTCTTCAGATTATCGTTACCAGAGATTATTGGAGCAACATTTACGCATAGAATTGCGAACGCTGCAACAAACCCGGCGATAGTTACAAGAAATAGTCTTTTTTTCATGATGATAAGGTTTTTATTACAAAAACATAATCCTGAATTCACAATGGCCGAGGCCGTGATTCAAGCCGATACAGCTTGTTTATTTCTGTTTTACTATCTTTGCGATCACCTCCTTTCATGATTTGTGAAAGGCCGGGGCAGAAAGTACTTGGCAATGCAGGCAAAGCTTTCTGCCCTTTTCTTTCTGATTATACTTTTATACCTAAAATAAATTTCGTAAAACGGCAAACTTGACCTATGTAAAATTAAATAAGATGTTTAAGTTTTTTTCGGGAATTTTCGGGAATTTCCAGTAGAAAATTTTTTCATTCAACCATCCGAACCCCGACTATTCAACTGGAATATTGAAATATCCCAACGGTTCTTCCCCTGTATAGATCGTTTTTAAATATCTGCCGTCCTTATCAAATATTATAAGAGTTGATGGCGCAGCTCCCCGGGTAATATTTACCTTAAAAACAAATGCAAGATCTCCGATGTATGCTGCCACGATTCTCCCGTTAGATAAGAAGATCTCGGCATTTCGTCTGGCTCATTTTTATGCCTTTAACAGAATCAGAGACCTGCATGCAAATATTGTCCGATTTTCTATTTATGTAAATTGATTTACTCCAAAAATGTAAACTAATTCCTCTCTAAAATATAACTCATTTTACTAAGTACATGACAAAAATTTACAACATTGGTTAAAGCTACTTATATCGCTGCTAAAAAGCAAGTTGGCTATATAATTCAACCCATACTTGAACAAGCTCTTGGCTTTTCTGCCGTGCTTTTTGATCTTAATGGGCCTGAGCGAGTCAAGATATATTCCAGCCTTATAGGCCCAGACATAGGCGATCAACACCAGTGACATTAATTTACTTACACGCTCAACATCTGTCAGATGAGTATCTTCAATGTTAAAACCGCTGGTCTTCAGGGCCTTAAACGCAGATTCGATCTGCCATCTTTCCTTATACACGGTCTGGGCTTCATCAGGTTTTTTGAACGACACTATTATTTGAAGTTCGGGAGCGTTTTCCTTGTTTATTACCCTGGAAGCAGAGAGGTAACAGAGTTCTCCATTGACACGAGCTATCCTGCGATAAAAGGCACGCTGGTTAACCTTCAGGTTGTTGAAAAGCCACCACGCCTTCACCCTCTTACCATTACGGGGGATCTCAACCCAGAAGTTTTCACGAATACGTATATGATACTCAATGCCTGAAGAGTTGAGATATTCAAGCCATTTGTCCCCGACAAATTCCCTGTCTGCCAAAAGACACTCTATCTTGTCAGCGCCGAAGAGTCTGATAAAACGGTTCATTAAATCTATACGTTCCTGCATCGCGGAGTTACCAAATTTTGGCATAACGTGGAACAGAAGAGGGAAGGCTAACCCTTTGTATACGATACCAAGAGTAAGAATGTTTATATTCCTGTCTCCCAACTTCCAGTTCGTCCGATCCAATGCCAGCCTGTATGGCGGATCATGTGGCAACAGAGCAAAAATAAACCTGGCAACCAGATCCGTATCCAGTGAAAACTCGGATATGAACCTCTGTATCCTGCGAAGTGATGATTCTGCTCTGGCATCACATTCAAAACTGCATGCCAGCTTTTCGAAACAAACAGTCTGTACCTTGCATAATGCACTGATAAATAAGCCAAAGAACTTGATACGTGCAAGATTCATCTTGTCTCCAAAGAACTCTTTCAGCGTATCCGATAAAACATTCCAACATATTGTATATCAAGGTTTTATCCTAATAATAAGACGTGTTTTTATTAACATATCAAGCGTAAGATATTAACAATCAATGCGTTGACATTTTTTGTCATGTACTAAGCTCATTTTATTATATTATGTTAAGGATCTGATCGCAGAAAGCTATATGAGCCGTATATCGGGCATTAAACGTGACCCAGTCAAAGTGAGAAGTATTTTCAGGTCAATAGCAAGGAATACTGCAACGATGGTAGCCTAAACCTCTAATGTTAAGGATATTAAAGAGTATGACGGCGGTGATATCACATGTCCAACCTTGAATGAATATCTGGATGCCCTGAAACGGCTGATGATCATTGAAAACCAACCGGTATGGAGTACACAAATTAATTTTTTAAGAACACACTGATTGGAACACTGCCTCAACCATGGATATCATTGATAATCAAAGGTTAATCCATACTTATTAAATCGTCAATAGTATTGAGAAACTCTTCAACTTTTGGAATAATAGAAATGATATCCTTTTCTTCAAAGTCATAAAAATCACCATAATCTCCTCTTTGTCTCAGATCGAACAAATCTCCATATATCATCCCTAATTCCTTATCAAGAAGACCTGGTTTTACAAAATGTAGTGATAATTGGGTTTTGACACCTGAATGGGTTTGAGTGTTCAGGTTGTGTTTGGCAAATAATGCAAGTACCGAATAAAAGCAGGCATAATAAAGACGATTCATAGAAGAATTCCAGCTCCCAGTCTTTGCCAGTAATTTAGCATCTTCAAAAGTTTTCCAAGCTTTCTCTATACGATATCTTATATACTCTTCTTTTGAAGCCTTCATTTTTATATCCTTATACCTTCCTTTGACACATTCTTAAACAGAGGCGTCATCCAATACCTGGTTCTCCAGTCTGCCCTGTTATAAACTGTAGTAGAAAATACTTCTCCGGTTTCTAGTTCAAGATCGTATAATTTATGTCTGAATAATCTTTCATAATTAAGGTCAACTTCACTATCAACAAGAATAAGAATATCCCAATCAGACTCAGGATGGTAATCTCCTCTGGCTCTTGAACCGTAGAGTATAACCTCTGCTGATGGATCTATCTCCCTAACAAGAGTCGTAATCCTTGAAGTGATAGTTGTATTCATTGATCTCATAAAACAAAGTTAATGAATTAAGTAATTGGCTGAAGTTGTTCAAATAATCTCCAAATATTAAATAACCAGTAGTAGTGCGTAAGGAAAGAATTTTGCCTCCGGTTTCCTTCAGATCCCCCATCTCACGATGAACACCCCTGCCTTCAGCCAACTCTTCCCACTGTCATGGCGTGTTCGGGATTCTCACCCTATAGTTATCGCCCATTCTGGGGGTACACACAATTCATGGCAAGGAGGTGCAGGGACACAAAAGGGATTAACTTATGAGAAAGGCAGAACAGGTTGGAAATACTATTCATACTTATCCTCTAATCAATTATGAACCGTTCCAGACCGTTATTACTAAATGCATAAAGCCTGATACCTGATACACAGATGGTTTCGTACCACGAATCTCCGAGGTTGAGCAGCCTTTGGCAAGACATATTTCTATCGCTCACATCAATAACCAGGATATCACTACAGGATATCCTGTTCCCTCTATTGGCATACAACAGAAGATAAAGTTTGCCATCAT
>JAGVVH010000505.1 GCA_019135895.1 Bacteroidota bacterium
CAATTGTTCTCTCTCTTCCTGGGTAAGGGTTACTTTGTACTTTATCATGGCTTTTATTTTTGATAAAGATACAAAATATTTAATTACGTCATACTATAGTTGACATGACACTAGCCTAAATTGATTATATATCATAAATAGATATACATATACATCATATGATATATGATTAAATATTAATAATCAGATATCCAATATGATAACCTGTGGCATTATGATTGAATGAAAGATAGCTTGTAATAAAATTGATCTTGAGAAAAGTTGTTTCTTTAATAAACCACGCACCAGTCAAATATCATGTATACAATAATCAACGGAACAAATAACTAAGGAGAAATGAAACAACGACTTTCAATTATTCTGATTATTATATTTTACTTTCTCTATTTATCATGCATTTCCAGTAGAGAAAAAAGTATTTTGATTGAATACTTGGAATTTAAAAGTGTGGTAGATGGTGATACTTTCTGGGCCGACAACGGTAGTGAGAACGGAGTTAAAATAAGGCTTATTGGCGTTGACGCTCCTGAAACAAGAAACACTGGAAGAAAAGCAATCGGATACTATGGTCAGCAGTCAAAAGAATACTTAACCAGGTTACTTGAAAACAAAAAGGTCAGGCTCGAATATGATATTGATAAGACCGATCAGTATGACCGAACGCTTGTCTATGTTTTCTTAACTGACGGGACATTCGTGAATGCTGAATTGGTAAGGCGAGGATATGCAATGGTTATGACCATTCCTCCTAATGTTAAATATGCTGATATATTTGTTAAACTAGAACGAAAAGCACGAAGAAATAACAGAGGACTTTGGAATGAAAACCATGTTGAGAACTGATACGGATTGTATCCCTTTGAGCCATAATGGGGACATCATTCAAATAAACATTTAATCAAGGACGTCGTAGATGCATTTAAAAAACTGATGAATATTAAATAACATGGAAACGGATCAAAACTACAAATGGATAGATCGGTTAAAAGCAGATCCTAAATGGAGTAAAATAAGGTTCAAGAGAATTGATAAGGGACATTATACTAACCCTGCTATAACTCTTAAGCATGAATTAATTGATGTGGTTAATTTTAATGTATTTGTGCGGATCGAAGAAAATCGTATCCCATTGTTTATTGGGCCTTCATATATGGTCTCAACAACTTTAAAAAGCGTCTATATCGACCATCCTGAGAAAAGGATAATTGCAATTTTGGACGAAGACTCATTTCCGGGCGAATACAGGGCGCTTATAATTCAGGAATATTTCCGTGGACAGAGCAAAACTCTTGCCTTTTTCAGAAATGAGGAAATGTACGAGCAAAAACTTGCAACTATTGAGTCTGTTCTAAAAGAAGCAACTCTAATCAGGAGTTACCTCAAATTGAATCTTGATTCTGAAATTAATCAAATTGACATGAGCCTTTCTCCCGTTCCTCCATATAAGGGTCCCGGAGAAATCAGGCTAATTATAATAGGTCAGGATCCCACAATTAAGAATCAATCACAAAGGTCTAAAATAAGCACAACATTGAATTTAAACAGGTCAGGAAGCCTGACAAAATATGTCACGACAATCTGTGAAAAGCTGGGATTAACACTAGAAAATGTTTATTCAACAAATATTTATAAATATTTCTATACATCTCCCCCTGCAAAAACCATGGACGTCCTTTTTGACCACTTAACATTGAATCTTAAACTTTTAAGAAGAGAACTCGATGTATACCAGGGATTGCCGGTAATTACTCTTGGAGAACCAGTTCTACAGTTACTTTCTAATATATATAAAGATAAAGTCAGGTATTACTGGGATTATGGAAATCAAACAAGCAGCCGGGCATTTAAAAAATGTACTGACAATGAGATAGACCGGCCATTTTATCCATTTCCCCATCAACCCAGCCTGGCAAAGAGTTTTTATTCTCAAACACTGAATGACTTTTTGAATTTTGTCGCACAGGACATTCTAATTAAATAAGATTTCCCGTAAGGCACAAGATATCATTTATGATAAGTTTAAGGGTATAAACAGAATCAATATCTATCCCATTCTGTTTGAATAAACTGTCTGAATTTATCTTCCAGGATTGATGCACTTGATACTTGTTCCTCATATCCAGTCATATTGTTGTAATTTTCCAATACTACCTCTACTACAAGAGATAAATTTTGCCATAAGGCTAGTACATATTGATCCCCTCTCGAACGGTTGGTTACAAAAACATCAGATAAAATAATAAACGGCAACTGTCCA
Source organism: Bacteroidota bacterium (assembly GCA_019135895.1). GTDB lineage: Bacteria > Bacteroidota > Bacteroidia > Bacteroidales > WCHB1-69 > JAGVVH01. The sequence continues at coordinate 2,258 of JAGVVH010000505.1, forward strand.
TTTGAGTATTCAAGAATTCTGTCTCTGACCGGCTTCTTCAGAATATTCTTGCCCATTAATCTGTAAATCCAGCTTCTCTTAACAAGGATTTTCTCGAGTATGGCCTGATCATCAAGCTTCTTCCGTTTTCGATAGCCTAAGAATTCGTGTGTCATTGCTCTGGCGACGTAGCCCGGGGATCCAAACCCATTGTTTAAAATTTGCTTCCCATTCATATCAGGAATCAATTACTAAAGTTAGCCCGCCAAATTAATTTACTTAAAAATAGAGGTTTAAATCGAAAACTTATTCTCACAATTCATCTGGTAAAAAGAAAATCCCAATAAATTATTGATAATGTATCATAATATGATATATATAAATCTATTAATGATATATAAATAAATTGTATAAGGTTCTATATCAATCGATTAATAAAATGGCATTTAGTTTGAAATATAGGATTTCGAAATTTAATCTTTATAATTATGGCAAACTTCTTTCAGAATCTGATCAGCAAGAAAAATGGTAACAATAATGAGGCAATATTACCTGAAAGCGCCCAGATTACCATGCAAAGTCTGTCAGAGATTGAAAGGGGAAATATGAACCAGATCGGTTATATGAGAGCAGGAAGGAACAATGGAGATCCAAGTGCTCTCAGAAACTCATTTGAGCTTATCAAAAGCGGTCAGATTGTTGACGAAAACAATAATGAACAAAAACGTAAGGAGACAATTGAAGGTCTGGATAAATTAATAAATGATCATAAGGGGGAGATAAATACTCACAAAGCAGCAATTGAAAAAATAGACCAGGTAGATATTCCAAACATTCAGAGGGAAATAGACTCTAATAAAAGCAGAATTGATGAGCTTAAGAATAATACATGGAGCATCAAGTTTAAAAGGAATAGGTTCAACCTGATTTTGACTTGGATCGGTTTTATAGCCGGATTCATTTACCTGTACCTGTTCTATGTTTCAGCCATTCATTCTGCTCTGTTCAGGAATATTGCAGGCGAGGTCGCAAATGCTGACCAGAATAGTATCAGCATACTCCTGAACAACGTCTTTAATATCTCAGCTTTTAAAGAATTCAATATTCACTGGTTCGCTCCGATAGTATTTTTCATTTTTGCCTTGATTTTACATTTCAGCCTTGAAATACGAACCAAAGTAATTAAGTGGGCTGTCGTTTTATCCGTTGTTTTGTTTGTTCTTACCGCTGATGGATTGCTGGCATATAGTATTGAGAATAATAATCATACTGTAAGTGAATTAATGGGGTTGTCAGATGGTAGCTGGGTTTTTTATAAAAGTTTCGTCTTTTACCTGGTTCTTTTCTTTGGATTCTTCACCAGCATTGGTTGGAGTCTGATCCTTCATAAGCTTGCATGTGAGTTTGAAGCCTCGAATCCCGAAAGAGAAAACTTTGAGAAGATATTAAGTATTGATAAAGTATTGAGGCAATTGTACTTCGATAAAGGCGTCTTAAATACTTCAAGGATTGAAAAGGTCAATTTGATTAACACTCTTGAAGAGAAAATCAAAGCATTCGAAGCAAAGAAAAGTAACGTGCACTATAGCCTTGTGGATCTTGAAAGAAGTATTGATGATTTTTACAGCGGATGGCTCTCTTACCTGAATGGCTTAAGGTCAGATCACAGTAGAAAACAAGATTGTGAAAATGTCTATATCAGTTTTAAATCAGCGACATTCAATAGATCATTAACCGCTTAAAACCCAACTTATGAAGACCAATCAGTTCATCATATCGATTCTCTTTCTTCTTGCTGTTTCCTGTTCCAATTCACCTTCTGAACAGGTAAAAGCGTCGGGCAAACCAGTCAACTTTATGATTTTGCTGGATCTGTCAGACAGACTTATTACCACGGGCCAGTCTGAGAGAGACATTGAAATTGTTAAAGCAGTTTTTGAAGAGTTTAACGCTAATGTCAGAAAAAACCTGGTGATAAACTCCAGAGATAAATTCCAGGTTATAATAGCACCTCAAAAGGGGGTCCCTTACAATTCCAGTGATTATGAGAATGCAATGTTTATCGATATGGGATCGCTTAATTCTGGGGTAAAACTTAACAAGCTGGTTGAATTCGATAAGCGATTAAATAATGTACTCCAGGAACTCTACTCAAAGGCATATCTCGGCTCAGCTACGTCTTACTATCCAGGTACCGGTATATGGCAGTTCTTCAATGAGAATCTTGAATTTCTCTCAGGGAAGGATTATGACAACAGACTGGTTGTTCTGACTGATGGATATTTTGATCTCGAAGATTATAGCAGACAATTACCTGAGGGGAAGAGATATCCGACTACAAGTTTTCTTTCATCAGTCAGGAATAAATCTGATTGGAAAAAGATAATTGAAAGCAATGATCTTGGCTTGATTCCGATTAAAAAGGAATTCTCTGATATCAAAGTATTCGTAACTGAGATAAATCCCAAATACGACTTTCAGTATGAATCAGATATGCTGGTCTATATCTGGGAAAAATGGTGTCGCGAAATGAAAATCAACGTGACAGAGGTGCTGGTTAAAACAAGTCTGCCTCAAACCACCAATCTTCTGAAAAGTAAGCTATCTGCTAATTATATGCCTGACAGTAAGTTGATCTCACTTGCAAACTAATAATTATAGTGATAATGAGCATTTTTGAAGAAATGCACCGCACCATATGTACCAGAGGAGTTACC
>JAGVVH010000199.1 GCA_019135895.1 Bacteroidota bacterium
AAAAATCAGTTAAAGAAAAATTTGTATCTGAAGGCATTTATTCAAATTGTAAAATCATTTTGGCAAAAACAACATCTTCATATTGAATAACAAGATCAACTTTAAAAATTGGAGATTCCTGATCTTTCACAATAAAAAGGAAATTAACCAATTTGTAAATGCCCGGATCCAGCATATTAATAAATTTGACATTAGCAGCTACGGTCAGTTTCACTGTTCTATTTAGATAAACTTCAATCAATTCTTTAGCAATTTCAATCAGACAAGCGCCGGGGGTAATAGGTTTTCCCGGAAAGTGGACACGATAGATTGGGCACTCACTAATAAGGGAAATCTGATAATTAAATGAATTTTCATTTATATTTTTTTCATCAACTATTTGATATAGATTATCTTTAAGCATAGAATATGATTTTTTTACATCCCGAACGCGGTGAATTGCATCTTTCCAATTCTGTAAACTTAAGTCCTTATTTAAGTATAAAAATATCATCGGAAAAAGTGCTATTTCGTTTTATATTGTAAAGAGATAAAGTTGTGACATCTCCACTGCTTTCGTTCATGACAATTTTGCTCGCAATATAAGAATTAATATCAAGATATAGATATACAGAGGAGAATAATTTTTTGATATCGCTATTTACGGGGGTAAGTTTAACAAAAATCTGTTTATTATTTGAGAAAAAATCAGATTTGAAATTAGAGTTATTCTGAAGTCCCTGTCCATTAATAAAACCAATAATCAACTCACTAATAGCCTTATAAATACGATTTGAATTGGTATTATAAGAAGAGACTCCCTGAGGATTTTGCAAATAAATTTTAGATTGGTTTAAAACAAAAACATAGGGATTAGGTGATTTATATTCCCATCTTAATTTTTGGGAATTTTTGTAATACATAACACCTGTGGAAACATCTAAATCTTTCAAGAAAGAAAGTTTTTTATTCTGAATAAAATCACATTTAATAGAAGAGGTTGAATTAGAAGATTTTTTAATTTTTTCAATTAACTCCATTTCTTCTCTATCTGTCAATGACTTAAAATCAGCACTTTGAGAATATGAAGCAAGAGTAAAAGTCCCAATAAAAAAGGATACAACAAAAATTTTAAATAAATAGGAAAAAAAACGAATCATCATAATCAAGTTTAAATAAATAACGGGAAGAGAGAAAACTTATTTCACAACAAAGTAAACACCAATCATAATAATAGCGACCCCAATCCAGCGTGAAAATGGGATGGTTTCATGAAAAATTAGTTGCGCAGCAATCAGCCCAATCACATAACTAATACTCAGTAATGGGTAAGCAACACTAAATTCAAACCGTTTCAAGACAACCATCCAAACTATCATTCCGGATAGTGCACACAAGCCGGAAGCAGCGAATTGCCAAGTAGTAAAAACATTTTTAAAATAACTGATAGTCCAGGAAAAAGTACCAAAGAGTTGAACCGATATTTTCAAAAAAACCTGAGCTGCAACCAGCAAAACGCTTTGGAGGGAGATCAGAAGTATTAACAACCATGTCATTTCAGAAGGATTAAAGAATGGTTTTTATTTTTGTATTGATTATAAAGGAGAACAGTCTTTATTTTTTCTTTATGAACACTATTAAGTTTTTGAATATCAAGAACTTTATTGTTTTTTATACAAGTTGCAGCACTCCACAATCCGAATGCAGGGGCAGTAAAAAACTCTCCGCAAAGATTTTTATAGTAAGCATGAAGTGAATTGGAAAACAGTTTATTCGAAAGGTTGTAATAAGTCGGATCCGTATTTACATCACCGCTCACGCCAGACATAAGAACATCGATATCATTGGCAGTCAGGTTACTTTCGGCCAGAAAATCAGAAATGGAGGAGAATAGTTCATCTTCATTTTTGATTTTGTAGAGCATCTTAACATTAGCTATTTCTGCATAATTCTTTTCATCGGCAATATCAGAAAGCATAAAACAGACATTTCCTTCTCCTGCGAAACTTCCGGGAGTAGTACTTTTATGAATTTCGAGGCTATTAGTAATTTGATTTTTCCAAAAGTCAACTTTTTTCAATTGAAGGAAATAATTTGGAGTCATTTCATCGTGACCGGCGACCAATGCGCTTTTAATATTCCCCATTTTAAAAAGAATAAACACGTCCATCAGGGCCAATTCAAAAGAAATTCCACGATGGGAATAAGTATTATTATAGGAATGGCATTTAAGTTGAAGTGCAATTTGAGAACTGATAGTATTGTGAGTAGATTGAATAAAATAGGTTGGTTGGAGGAATTGTTCCTTATTATCAATCATAGCTTTAAGGAACTTTTCTGTATCTTCAATGCAGCCAAGTCCTGTTCCTGAGACAATTGCATCGGGGCAATCAATTCCGGATTCTTTAACACAAACCAAAGAAGAGGATATGGCACGTTTAATAATGGCACTCATTCTACGGAGAGCTATCGGGGAGATAAATTCTTTAAAGTCGGGATCCAGACAACGTGCATAGGGTTCAAAATAAGCAATTGGTTCATCAATTGTCATTTTCCCCAGTGTATTCTGGATAGAAATATTACCGGTACCTCTAATAAAAACAGCCATAAATCAGTCAATTTTTGAATAAATAATAGAAGAGTTATTCCCTCCAAAGCCAAAAGAGTTATTCAAAATATTAGTAATCTTAACATTATTAACTATATTTTGAATTGGAGTAAAGTTAAGTTTATCAATTTTATTTTTGAACAATAGATTCGGCGGCAAAAAATTATTTTGCATAGCCAAAATGCTAATTACAGATTCAACAGCGCCGGCAGCACTTGTGGTATGACCAGTAAAAGATTTAGTGGAGCTAATAGGCGGCACATTATTTCCAAAGACATTCATAACTGCAGTACCTTCGGATTCATCATTATTAAGGGTTCCGGTGCCATGAGCATTAATATAATCAATAGCAGACAATTTCAGTCCGCTCATATCAATTGCTTTTTGCATAGACAAAGTAGCACCTTTTCCATCGGGAGAAGAAGCAGTCTGGTGAAAAGCGTCACAAGAGTTCCCCCACCCTGCAATTTTGCAAATTGGTTTTGATTGGCGTAATTTGAGAGATTTTTCATTTTCCAGCACCAGGAATGCTGCTCCTTCACCAAGATTAAGACCGGCGCGTGTTGCATCGAAAGGCCTACATTGTTGGGGGTCAAGAATCATCAGTGTATTAAATCCATTAAGATGGAACAAAGTCAAGCATTCAGTACCACCTGCTATAACACAATCCAAAAAACCGGTTTTAATAAGATTAGAAGCCAGAATAATAGTATTAACAGCAGAAGAGCATGCAGTTGAAGTCGTGGACACAAAATCAAAATCATCAAGGTAGTCAGCAATTTTTTCTGTACAAGCACCACAATCATGGGCAGCAATAAAACCCTTATACTTTTCAGAATCAGGATTTATAAAGTCGATATAATATTGTTCACTTTTTTCCATACCTCCGACAGTAGTTCCGTTAATAAAGCCGATACGAAGGTTTAGGTCTTTACAATTTTTAAATTCCGCCTTATCATAAGCTTCTTTTGCTGCGAGGATACCCAAAAGCGAGGTCCGTGTAATAATTTCATCCTCAGGAATATTCAAAATAGTTTTAATTTCCTCATCTGAAAGTTGGACTTCAGAACAAGGGATTTCATTATGAAAAGTATTCAAATATTTTAATTTACCAACGCCGGAATATGATGCTCTAAGAGCTTCGAGGGTTTTATCGGTGCCAACGCCAACTCCGGAAACAATTCCCAAAGCAGTAACAAAAATAGAATCTGACATTAATTATTTTTTATTTGCCATTATATATTCAGCCATAGAACGAACGGTAGTAAAAATTTCACGTCCTTGATTAGGATTTTCAAGTTTAATTCCATAATTTTTCTCCAATAAAACGATTAGTTCCAAAGCATCAATCGAATCAAGTCCAAGTCCATCTCCGAACAAAGGTGCATCAGCATCAATATCTTCAGGTTTCACACCTTCGAGATTCAACACTTCAATAATTTCCTTTTTTAGATTTAAAATTAATTCCTCCATATAATCATGTTTTTTATTTAAGGGTGCAAAGTTACTAAAATTTCAGAGTTGAACTATGAATAGTTTAATATTTTTTTAATGTTTTCATTATCAAACTGATTTTCACGATAATAATTTTCAACAAACATCAAACAAGCCAAAAGGTTATTCTCCTCAAAATTGACATATCCGGTGATAAAATTATTCATCGTTTTATCTTTATTAACAGCCGTAACAAAATCAATTAATTGGTCTATATCAAAACCTTCCGATATCAAAGCACAATTTTCACCGAATATCTTATGTCTAATGCATAACTCTCCAATCATAACATTAGGCAATGTGTAGACAAATAGAGACGGACTGGGAATTTCATTCATAGAATCCTGAAACTTTAGATCCACATTAAGAGAAGAAGATGAATTAGCTATAATAACACCTGTTTTAGTATTTTCTTTTTCATTCAATACTTTATTATTTTTCAAAAGGATTTCAGCAGTAAGGAATGCAAGTTTTGCCAGATTATCCATTTTAAAGAATTTAGGATAATCAATATTTAAATATCTATAAGCATCAATCATAAAAGATACAGCATCACCATCATTTCCGGAAAAGATTTTTTCTCCGTTTAAAATAATACTATTCTTTTTTATTAAACAGAAACTTGAAATATACATTTTAGTCATTCTTATTAATTGTTGATAAAAGCAGTGAAGCGTTACATCCTCCAAAACCTGATGCAGTTTTTACACATAAATTCCCTGAAAGTTTCAGGTTGTCAACGGGAACATTAACAGGCACGGGAGTTCCTGACACTTTATATCCATAGGAAGCAGGAAGGATCTGTTTTTGAAGAGCATTTGCTGAGAGAACAGTTTCAATAACACCTGCAGCACCCATTGTATGCATCATTATAAACAGTTGCGGTTCCATGAGCATTAACAAATGCAATAGAATCATGGGAAACGTTTTCAATAGTTCTGGAAATTGCCTGAAAAAGGCCTTCTCCGGTGCGTGAAGGGCCGGAAATATGATTAGCATCATCTGAAATTGCTCCATTCAGAATAAATATAGAATTATCTGTCACAAAAGCATCATCATTTGAAAGTATAATAGTAGCTGCACCTTCTCCGAGATTTAGTCCGCAATGATCCTTATCATAAGGTCTACATGGAAGTGGAGAAAGGGCTTTTAAACTTCCAAAACCGGCAAAAATAAAACGGGAGACTTCATCAGCTCCGCAAACAACTATATTTTTATATTTTTCATCGGTTAAAAGTCTTTTAGCCATAATTAGAGCAGAAACACCTGATATACATGCACTTGAAATCACAATGGGGATATTTTTATTCCAAAAAAATTCAGAAATTAGCTTAGAAGATTTCCATAAATGAACTCTATCAAAAGAAAAATGATGATTTAAGTTCGGGTCAATAAGAGCAATATTACCTTTGGTTGTGGATAAAATAAAAAGTGTATCAGGCGAACTCAGGTCAATATTAATTTTTTTTGAAGCAAAAAA
>JAGVVH010000010.1 GCA_019135895.1 Bacteroidota bacterium
TCAAAGCATCGAAACGCGTCTGGCTTGTCTGGAAGTTTTTGCGCTGGGCGGCAGTTCCAATAAAGACAACGCCGCCGAAAGCGGTTACTATGCCGTCCGGGCGCTGCTGGCAAAACAGGTATCAGAGGCGGCAAAATATATCGTTGAAAAAGGCATCGCTGAAGAAGGCGCCCCCGCGCTGGTGCGCCTGATTGCCGTGATTGCCTCCCGTTTCGGCGTCACCGTATCGCAAAAAGCCGCCGCCTCGGCAGTTCCCGTGATCGGCGCGGCAGGTGGAGCGTTGATCAATTCCATCTTCATGGACCACTTTCAGAATATGGCCAGGGGGCATTTTATGATCAGGGAGCTGGAAAGAAAATATGGGGAGAAGACAGTTGCGGGTCAATATTTACTCACCAGAGAATGATGGGGCATTGAAGAGTCAAAACACGACAGCATCAAGATCATTAAGACGCGGGAGCAAAACTGATATTTCGCGGCCTGACCCTCATTTTTCTATTTAAACGCGACTTTATCGAAGGAGTACAAATGGCACTTTCAGCAGATGAAAACAAAACTATCGTATTTTTTACTGTTAAAAATTTGGTTAACAATGCAATTGAAATATCACAGTGTCTTTTATGGAACAAGAACGTAGCGTTCAAATAAGGAATACTGTTAACGAAATTATTAATCGTATAAATTTGATGTTTTAATTCTTGTTTTGTCAGGATTATGGAGGTATCTAATGAAGATACGGAAAAAAGACGTAGTCCCGCTTTTTCTTCTATTAATCGCAGTGATTATCATTACATTTGCTGCAATCTGGATTTTCAATCATGTCATTGGCGATAAGCCTTATACTGGGATCTGGAAACAACAGCGATCTCGATCAGAAATTGAAGCAGCGTGTCAAAGGCATGTTGGTGAAGCTGAACGTAAGGCGGCTGATGCTGTCTCGCGTCGTGCCACAGAGTTCGCTTCTTTCATTGATTCAAAAAAAGCCGGTGCGAAACCTTTTTCTGAAGATATTATTAGTTGGTATGGTAAATGGCGGGCAGTAAAACCCCAAATTCCATTCACCGACGCAGAGGGACATAAAAAGTATGTGGCAGAAAAATTTGACGAGCACCTTTTTTCAAATGAGGATTTGGCTTCGGCCATCAAGAGATCAGTTGAAGGATGCATCAAAGACATAGAAGGTATTGAAAATGAATTAGCAGTTGCTTTGCGGCAAGAGATACTTGGGCGATCAGTTGCACCCAACGAAATGCCTATTGCAAACGATGAATTTCAGAAAGCGATTGAACAGATTGTGTCTGCATCACAATGGGATGCAGCCAAAACAGCAGGTAATGTTGCTGTGTCTGAGGTCGCCACTTCAGTAGCTCTGCAAGTAGCGCGGCAAGTTTTTATTCGTCTTGGTGTTTCCGCGAGTATATTTGCAACAGGAGCCGCAAACGCTTGGTGTACTTTGGGTGCATCTTTGGTTATCGGTTTAATAGTTGATAAAATTTGGGAATGGATTGATGATCCCGCAGGTGATATCGAACGGGAAGTAATTGGTTCACTCGATGAATTATCTAAAAATGGGTCTGAGGAAATCAAGAAAGAGTTGAGCCAAATTGTTAAACAAAGAAGTAATCTTTGGACAAAAACAGTAAAGGTGATGGTCCCATGAAAAAAAACATATGTTTTATTATATTCATTTTAATTTGCTTTTTTACTGTATCCATAGCTACAGCGGGTCCAGTCAGTACTGCTGTAAGGGAGGCTGCAGAATACATTGTGAAAAAATTTGGAAAGGGTGCAGGAGGACAAACCGTTGAAGAAGTGACCGAAGCAACAACAAGGGCAATCACAAAATATGGTGATGACGCTTTACCGATTTTAAAAAAAACGGGGCATGCCGGTTTCAGCGCTCTTGAACAAGCGGGAGATAAAGCACCAGATATTATTAAACTTTATGCGCGGAAAGGTGATGAGGCGATTTGGATCATATCACAGCCGAAAAAACTTTCTATTTTCTTGAAGCATGGCGATTCTGCAGCTGATGCACTGCTGAAGCATCCCGGCATCGCGGATAGCCTGATTACCAAATATGGAGATGATGCGGCAGGTGCACTCAATAACTTATCTCGTGCGAGTGCTCAAAAATTGAATAGAATCGCCGATGAAGGCATATTAAATGCTACAAAGGAAAGCCCTGAATTACTTTCCGTTGTTCGGAAATATGGCGATGAAGCAATGGATTTCATTTGGAAGAATAAAGGTGCGCTGACTGTTGCATCCGTGCTTGGAACTTTTTTGCATGATCCAGGAAGATTCATAGGTGGTGAAGAAACATTGCCTAATGGCGGTAAAAATCGGATTGGATTTATTGATCGAATTTTAGGGCCAATCGCTGATAATGTTAACTGGACATTGATTATCATTGGAATTTTATGCGTCGGTTTCATGCCATTTATTGTGCGGAAGCTTATAAAATCTTATTCAGAAATTAAAAAAGCATCATATGAAAATAAGGCAAGGGATAATAGAAAGGAAAATGTAAGCGTTACCGATAGTGTACCAAAAACAGAAAACAAAGCTGAGCAATCCAAAAAATCAGACGATCAAATGATTTTGTAAAAACACATTTTCATTATTGCAGTACGTATTTGGAGGCAACGAGATTATGGAAGACACGATGCTCGATAAAAAGATTCCCTTTGATGCCAAATTGGCGAGTGACATTTTAAAAACAATTGACATTCAATCAAGTGGGAAAGACATTGAAGAAAACGACTTTTATAATGCAATTATTTCAAAGGTTATAAAAGAAGATGAGGCTTTTTTAGATATTAAGCGCCTCAAGTTTGGCTTTGATATCTTGGAAAAAGTGATGCAAATTAATGCGCGTAATTTCATGATAATAGAAATGATTCACCGAATGGGTTATCATCAATTTTCAAAAGTTGTAGACGAACCAGATGAGGAACACACAATACTAAATTATCTTTACAATTTGGGAAAACATGAAAACAGATATAACAGTTTAGATAAAGCGCTTAAGGCTATATGGAGTGCAAAATGGGATAGATACAAAGAAGATAAGCATGAGTTGATTATCAAAGAATTAAATGAAGAGGATAAGGATAAGAGAGACTTCACGGAAAAATTGCTTGAATGCATATCTTACAATTCATCCACTGAAGCATTGGATGTTATTTCCTGCATTTGTGGAGACATACAAAAGATTAACATACCACGAGAAGTTGAAAGACTTGGCGGATTTATAAGTAATCGTGATTTAACAAAAAGTGAAATTACTAACATTGAGAGTCACAAAAGAAAGCTACTGATTGCTTTATCCAAAACGTTTCGCGATGTGATTAATTCGTATGTCGGAAATTCTGAACATAATAACATTGTATGGGTTAAAAACAGCGAAGCGCTTGCCAGTTTGTATAAAACTTTTTATGGGATTAAAGAAGAAATTTGTAAAAGCGGATATGATGCCGATGCTAATAGAATAGATGGTTATTTAGGCGATGCCTTACATTCTATCATAAAAATATTATATAAGATAATCCCCGATCTTGATGATTTTGATAAGAGTCATATCGTTTTGGTTGTCTTGGATTACTTGAATAAGACCAAGCATAGGGAACTGAAGAACGAATACTTAAATAATATCAACGCAATCAAGGATAAAAAAGATTTATTCTTTATTCAGAGACTATTGGATCAGTTTATTGAAAACGATAATGATCAAGTGATTGCTCATGAGGCTTTCACTATTTATGTCGCGACTATTTGCTTGCCAGAAAATAAGGAGAAGATACGAAGTGATCTGTCAACTCGCGGTAAGGTAATAGAAACGCTTAAACGATATCCTAATAATGCGAATGATATGAAAGAAACACACAAGAGAATTATGAGCGTTCTTTTATGCTTAGATGAATTGAAGAATAGTTTACCTCCCCAAATAATATTAGATTACATAAGACAAGTGATAGACATCTGCAAGAAAGATAAAGCGGCCATAAACATGAAAACCCTTTCAAATTCTTTTTCTGTTTTGGAATCTGTGGTGCTGAATAATACTAATATTAAAAATGACGATTTGTTGAACGATAAATTGAAAGAAATCATGGAATCATTTCTACAAATAAGTCTTTATGATGAAAGATTATTCTATCAGACCATTAACAGGTATTATAAAATTTATGGAAATGATGGGATAGAAAAGCTTTTGAGAATCTGACTTTTTTGAATATGTCATGACTAAATCAATAGGCGTGATTGAGAAACGAATAGCAAAAGCGATGTAAAATTATGGGAAGCTACGTAGATTCCGTTTTGGTCAGGGGCGAACGTGTGGAGTATCAGGCTAAACTGCACTGGCGGATTTATTTTACAGCAAAAGCCTTCTTTACGCTTTGGATATCGCCGATTATCCGCCAGAAAACCAGCGAATTTGTGATCACCAACAAGCGGATCATCATGAAAACAGGATTGATTTCCAGAAAGACCTTCGAGATGAACCTGCAAAAAATCGAGTCGGTCAATGTTGATCAGTCTTTTTGGGGAAGATTGCTGGGATTCGGAACGGTGAGTATTGTCGGAACAGGCGGATCACGGGAATCGTTTGCCGACATCAGCGAACCATTGCTTTTCAGGCGCAAGTTTCAGGAAACAGAGATTACGGCAGAGTAATGCGCTTAATTTAACCCGGTCAGAAATTGAATTTACCAAATAATTTGTGGAGTGGGTTATTATATGCAATTAAGACAATCCGATGAATGCAGAGCGGAAGCCATTCAAACAGAAAGCAAGTCTCCCAGTTGTGAAAATAATAATCTGGTCTCCAATAAAATTGGCCGCTATGTGTTAATACTGATTTATGTAATATTTGCTTAC
>JAGVVH010000004.1 GCA_019135895.1 Bacteroidota bacterium
AACAGACATTAACGTATATTTAGAAAGGATCAAATTAATGGATGTAAAACCTCCTTCATTAAATGAATTTATCTAACATCCAACCTGACCACACAACCTCAAAAAATTCCGAAAAAACATCTAACCTGACCACTCGCGACCCCTGACATCTAACCCGACCACTCGCGGGGCTATGACATCTAACCTGACCACTTGACTATCAAAAAGCGCCTCTATAGACTTGTTTCCGCGAAGCGAAAAAATTCAATTTTCGTTAAATGGGTTTCATACCCATGTGTGCTGAAAGCCTTGATATATAAGGGTTTTCAGCTCTCTCAATCTTTCACCCTTGACATCAATGTTACGCACTCAACGTGGAACGATAGGCTCACCTTGATGTCTGGTCTGTATTTTTCGTTTTTTATGTTCGCGGGGATAGGTCGAGCATGGTTTTTATGGGTTATTTCTGTTCGCGGGAACAGTTCAACAGTTTTTGTCAGTTCGCGGGAATAAGTCGATAGCGTGGATAATCTAACGTATACACCAGAATTGAACTTTTGATATAAAATACTACAATGTACACCCCAATAGCCAGTCGTGACAAAGGTGTACATTTTTTCGATTAATCAATTTTTACCCACGAATAGAATTTTCCCTGCAAGTGAAATATCTATAATACATTTTTAGACTACATAACTTAACAATTTCCAAGTATCTTAAAATAGGCATTGCATATTTCTATTATCACTTTTTCGACTTCTGCAGTAGTATTATATCTTCCATAAGAAATACGAATCGCTGACCTAGCTTCTTGCTCTGAAAGCCCCAAAGCAAGAAGTACATGTGACGGATTATCTCTGCCTGCAGTGCAAGCAGAGCTTGTGGACACACAAATGCCCTTTAAATCAAGTAGATGCATCAGCGACTCACCCGAAATCCCATTGAAGCATAAATTGACTGTTCCGGGCAGACGATGAAAAACATCTCCATTGACCCTCACAGAAGGAATTTTTTCTTTGATACCCTCTATGGTGTCTTCAACCATTTTTCTCAGGCGTTTTGCCTCATTTGCCATCAATTCAATACTTTCCTCTATGGCGCAACCTGCTGAAACAATTCCAGCAACATTTTCTGTTCCAGCACGAAGTCCATGTTCTTGTTTACCGCCGAATACTAAGGGAACGAGTTCTATCCCTGACCGTTTGTACAAAATACCTGTGCCTTTTGCTCCGTAAAACTTGTGAGCAGAAGCAGTAAGGAAATCTACACCCAGTCTTGAAACATCAACAGGGATATGTCCAACTGCTTGAACGGCATCGGTATGAAACAGAATGTCCTTGCCTTTTAATAATTGTCCAACTTCTGCAATTGGTTGGATCGTACCAATTTCGTTGTTCGCAAACATTATAGACACCAGTCTTGTGTGCGGTTTGATTGCTGCCTTAATATCTGCGACTTCAACTAGTCCATTTTTGCCTACGGTAATGTATGTAACCTCTACACCACTTCGTTCAAGAGTAAGAAAGGCATTGAGAACTGAATGATGTTCGATGGAAGAAGTGATAACATGTATTGGTTTGTTATGGAATTTTTCTGCGATACCTCGAATCACCCAGCTGTTTGCTTCCGAACCACTGGAGGTAAAAATGATTTCAGATGCATCTGCACCAATCGCTATTGCGACCTGATGACGTGCATGTTCAACAGCCTTCTTTGCCTTGACGCCAAGTGAATACTGGCTGGAGGCGTTTCCATATTGCTCGCGCAAAAATGGAAGCATCTTTGCAAAAGCTGTATCTGATATTCTTGTTGTTGCAGCATTATCTGCATAAATCACGATCTCACCTCTATTTCACAATATACCATCTGAATGTATTCCTTTATTCAAACAAAGAGCAACCAGCATCTTTGAATTCCGTAATGCGTTCCTCTAATTCTTCAACCGATACTTCAAGGTAATCCGCCAAACACTGTAAACAATGAAACTTCTTTACTTCATTCCCAATAAGTTTTTTATTGAGCCCTATCTCATTGCGGGTCAAATTTTTCTTACCACAGATATAACAATCTATTATTTTTGCCATGCTTACACATCCTCAATTCCAGATATATCCTTAACGGTAAATGGTGGAATGTTCTTCCCCTTATATTCCTCATCTAATATGCCAAGCTGTAATTTAATGTGATGTCTCATCGACATCGCCCGTTTTAAACAGTACCGTTTAAATTCTTGTGGACTAATATCATGCGGAGAACGCACATGGGGGAACAACAGCTTTAAATACGCTGTTGCTATTCTTTTTACAGCCTCAGTGTCGCGAGTATCTGCCGCTTCTGGCACAACTACCAATTCGTCAACAATGGCACGATAACTTGCATCATCCCGTAACTCATGCAAGATAGAACAAAAATACTCTGAATTTAGAGCCCAACCTGAAATTTTTAAATCATCGTTCATTCGTGGAATGTTCCACCCTTGAATAAAGCCGTGAAAACGATCAATGAGTGCGGATTCATGAAACACCGACGGAAGTTCTTCAAACATACTTTCATATTCACTCATCTTATCTTTTGGAATGTTACCGCAGAGAATCACGCCGGCATCTGATTTGCCTTCAACCTTCCCTACTGTATATACGCCATTTTCCATATAGCCTTTGAGAGCAGCACGCATCTCATCAACGGGGTGAAAGTTTATAGTCTGCACCTCATCAAAAACGATAAAGTCGTGACCTGCAACCAGCCCATGTTCTTTTTTCTGTATATCGTAGAACAGCTTTGCACGGGTCATCATACCGCCAGAGGAAAGCCACCCGAAACGACTGACACGGCCAAATAGATACGACTTACCAGTACCTTTTGGAGCAAGTTCAACTAAATTAAGCCGTTTTTCCACAAAAGGCAACAAACGAGTGAGCATAGTGAGTTTTTGTTCGTCATCCGTATACCCTGCTGCATTGTAGTCTATTGCGCCAAGCAGAACATCGATCCATTCTTTTGTCGTGAACTCACAACGAGCGTCCTTGTAGTAATCAAGATCAATTTCATATGGACAAAAGTTTTTGAAACTCCTCAGTTGAATTTTGCCCTTACGTTTGAGTTCCTCATCTGGTTCCAGGTATTCAAGTTCAACTACACCCCAAGTTTCATGCCCCTTCACAAGGTCATTAGCACAGGTGTACCAAACTTCAGGTGGTATGATTGTTTCTTTAGTTGTCAGGCCAAAATCAGGAAGGCTAAAAGAAACACAACCTGTTTTAATGTCAACATCAACGGAAACCTTCGCTAAAAATCGTACCCTCTCCAATTCGGTAACAATCCTACTCTTTATTGCCGCCCAGTCCTCTTTGCGGGGAATGTTCTTGCGAATGAAGTCGAGCATCTCTTCCTGGTTGAACTCTCCTGTTTCTGACATAAACTTTTTCAAAAGCCAATCACGCATAAAGGAGGGCAGAGAAAGACTTGCAAAGAAATTACTCTTTTTTAAATCTTTATAAACAACCATTTCATCAAAGCATCTCCGTAGTTTGTCTGTCATTTCACTCGCCTCCTAAAAAATATCGCGCTCAGCAAAACCTTTACTCTTAATAGTAATTTCTTTGCTGGCAATCTTGTTTTGGTTCTCGAATATATCCAATGTGTATGTACCCTTCTTCAGATCAGGCATTACAACCTTGAAACGGCTCTTTTCGATCTTCTCCGCTTTATAGATAAAACTATCTACACTTACTGTAATTTCATCACAGTCCGGTGTAATAAGCAAGACCAGTTCAGGTATTTTCTTATAACTAATTTCTATCAAACTATTTTCTAACATTACTTGAATGTTGCTGTTCGCTAATGTTAGTTCAATTATCGGCACAACAATCTCTTCCAATGTTGCGCCCCCATGAACTTCAACGCTTGCTGCTCTTGATCCATTGAATCTTGAGTAATCTGCTACTACAGCATAATCGTTTTCTATGGCTATGTTGCTAGCCGAAGGCAATATATCTCCTTGACAATAACGTCCGCTCGACTTTGATTCACAAGCATTGCAATCTATTTGTACATCAGGGCTAATTACGGCTAATCTGCTTGCTCCGTGGTCAGAAGCAATTATTACCTTGCGGTAATCTCCCGATTGTAGTCGTGTTGCAGCACGTTCTAAAGCTTCACGAACAACTTCTAGTTCCTCGGGTAAGTGTATAGGGTATGGAGATTTATTAAAGTCATATCCTCGTTCAGGATGATGTTTCAGTTCGTCAATACTTTTTATTGGAGGTTCTTTTTGGCTATCTGGCCAATCATCATAGAATTCCTTGTTTAGGGCTGTGATAGTCGGCAAATTCGCCCTTGCAATGTTAGGTACAAATCGCAACTTAAATTCTGCACTTACTTCTTTTATGTACCCCAAAAACTCCACGCCCATAGCATCTAAGAAAATGAGAAGCGTTTTATCCGTGTCTATCCTTGAAAAAACAGAAATGCGAGATGGTAGAGTATTATATGGCCGACTCGTTGCGTTTTCCTTCACCATTTCCGCAAATGCATTATCGATTTTGTTGTAAACTTTGCATTTTTTATAAGCGGCAAAATATGTCGTTAAACTATCATCATCAAAATGATAATCCCGCATATAGGCATACAAATCAGGGTAGTTTGTTTTAAGATAGTCAGCCTTTGCTCCTTCTCCCAACGAAATGATAATTGCTTGCTTTTCAACCTTTGTGTTATCTGTCAAATAAGCAATTCTGTTTGCTCCATGGCGATAGATTTGTGGAATGAAATCTGTCATATCTGCGTCGCTGCAACCTTTAAGTAACGTTTTACGCTGTTCGTAAAATTTGAAAAATCGACTGTCTGATACATTGATATCAAGAATTGC